>JBIIJX010000009.1:0-28650 GCA_044233495.1 Candidatus Nanopelagicales bacterium | reverse complement strand
ACTACACCGACCTGCGTCCGTCCGAGGTCATGGAACTGGGGGAGTTCACCCAGCGGGCCATGACCGTCCTCCGCGCAGTGTCAGGCGCACACGGCTTCAACATCGGCATGAACCAGGGCTCGGTGTCTGGGGCCGGGATCGCCGGTCACCTGCACCAGCACGTCGTCCCGCGATGGGGCGGTGACACCAACTTCATGCCGATCGTCGGCGGCACCAAGATCATTCCCCAGTTGCTTCAGGAGACACGCGACCTGCTGGCGCAGGCGTGGGAGGAGGTGTGAGATGGCGGTTTTCCTGACGTTCGACGACGAGCGCTCGCGCGCGTTCCTGAGCCTCGTCGGGGTGCGCATCCTGGCGACGACGGATCCGGATCACGACGAGGTCATGAGTGAGATCCTCGGATCGGATACGAGTGAGAAGGCGCGCATAGTCGCGGAGCCGCCCGGTGACGACGCCGCGGCGGACCAGGGCATGGGCGCATGGCACGTCAACGGTGCCGACGAGTTCGAGACCGTCGTCGACGGTCGAGGCATCGTGGAGTTCGCCACGCCCAAGGGGCCGGTGGCCGTCCTGCTCGAGGCGGGCGACGTCATGGCCGTGGAGGGGGCAGAGCACCGATACCGTCCGCTGTCCGCGCAGTCGTGGGTCCTGCGTTTCGCGGGAGACGACCTCGCCGCACGCGAGACCGGCCGCGCATCCGGTCCCTGGCCCCAGGTCTGAACCCGGTCGGTCCAGGACTCCGTCAGGCCTGATCGAGCAGGCGGCGGGCGATCCCGGCCGGCATCGGGGCGAACCCGGACGCCTCCCGTGTGAACGTGCCGGTTCCATGCGCGACGCTGCGGATGTCGATGGCGTAGCGCGACACCTCCGCCTCCGGGGCGTCGGCGACGATCTGGGTGCGCCCGGCGCCCGCTGCTCGGGTGCCGCGGATGACGCTGCGTCGCGTCGACAGGTCCGACAGGACCGACCCCACGTGCTCGTCGGGCACGTCGACGGTCAGCGTCACCACGGGCTCAAGGAGCATCAGATCCGCCTTGGCGGCCGCGTCCCTGAGGGCCATCGCACCCGCGGTCTGGAAGGCGACGTCGGAGGAGTCCACGCTGTGCGCCCTTCCGTCCACGAGGGTCACCCGCAGATCAACCATCGGAAACCCGGACGTCGTGCCCTGCTCCATCTGGGTGCGCACTCCCGTCTCCACGGAGGGGATGTACTGGCGCGGCACGGAACCACCGACGACCCTGTCGACGAACTCGAAGCCGGCACCCGTGGGCAGCGGCTCGACCTCGATCTGGACGACCGCATACTGACCGTGTCCGCCGGACTGCTTCACCAGGCGACCGGTCCCGGCTGCAGAGCCGGCGAGGGTGGCCCGGATGGAGGGCCGCACCTGCGCCGAGTCGACCTCGACGCCATAGCGCGTGCGGATCCGATCGAGGACGAGATCAGCGTGCGCCTCGCCGAGGGTCCACAGCACGATCTGACCTGTACCGTCGACATGGTCGATGCGCAGCGTCGGGTCCTCCGCGGCGATGCGCTCCAGGGCAGTGCCGAGCCGGTCGTCGTCGCCGGCGCTGTGGGGCGCGATGGCGACGGGGAGCAGTGGCTCCGGTATGCGCCATGGCTCCATGAGCAGGGGGCGCGAGGGACTGGAGAGGGTGTCGCCGGTCTCGGCGCGGGACAGCCTGCCGACCGCCACGATGCTGCCCGGGCCGGCCCTGTCGACGTCGCGATGCTGACGGCCGAGCAGGGTCATGAGATGGCCGATGCGCTCGTCGACGTCATGATCCTGATGGCCGCTGCCGGGCGTGAAGTGTCCAGACACGTGCACCTGGCTGTCCGAGACGAGGGTTCCCGAGAAGACGCGCACGAGGGAGACCTTGCCGACATACGGGTCGGATGACGTCTTGATCACCTCGGCGACGAGCGGACCCTCGGGATCAGCGGAGATCGGCTCGGCGGGTGAGCCGTCGACGCCGGTCACGAGCGGTGGCTGGTGTTCCACCGGGGATGGGAAGCCACGCACGATCAGGTCGAGGATCAGCTCAGCGCCGACTCCGGTGCCGGTCTCAGCGTGGCCAACGACCGGATGGAAGTGGCTGCGTGCAACGGCTCGCTCGAGATCGGCAGTGAGCAGCGCGACGTCGACGTGCTCGCCGCTGACGAAGGCGTCCATCAGCACCTCGTCCTCGGACTCGGTCACGACGCTCTCGATCAGATTGGCGCGCTCGCTCTCGATGAGCTCCCGATGGCGCTCCTCGGCGGGGTCCATCGCGACGGATCCCGAGGACCAGTGCCAGATCTGCTCGTCCAGCAGGTCGATGAAGCCGATGACCACACCGTCATCACCGTGAATGGGCAGGAAGAGGGGCTGCACGCTGCCCGAGAAGACGCGCTGGCACACCGCGACCGTCTCGTCGAAGTCCGCACGTTCGCGATCGAGGTTGGTCACGACGATCGCACGCGGCATGCCCACGACCTCGCACTCGTCCCACAGGAGTCCGGTCGCCGCGTCGATCCCGTCCGTGGCCGACACCACGAACAGGGCGGCATCCGCTCCGCGCAGGCCAGCACGAAGGTCGCCGGTGTAGTCGGGGTGCCCGGGCGTGTCGATGACGGTGATCGTGGTGTCGCGCCAGCCGAACGTCGCGACCGAGAGCTCGACCGATCGGCGCTGACGGATCGCGACGGGGTCGTGGTCGCCGACCGTGGTGCCCTGCGCGATCGACCCCCGCCGGGCGATCGCGCCGGCGGCGGTGAGGAGGGACTCCAGGAGCGTGGTCTTTCCCGAGCCGCCCGGGCCCACGAGCACGACGTTTCGCGCGTTCTGCGCCGTCGTGGGCAGCGCCGCAGGCCCGCCGCTGGCATCGCGTCGGGTGGTCATTGGTCCTCCTCAGGTCCGCCCACCAGCCTTCACCCTCCGCGAGCCACGAGGCAAGTGCGCGGACGGCACGCAGATAGAGTCACGTTCGTGCTGAACAACCCGGCCGCCCGGAAGGTGATCAGCGGTGTCGTCGAGCCGCCCGCCCGGCTCCTGCTGCGCATGCATGTGTCGCCGGATGCGGTCACGATCACCGGCACCGTGCTCACTGTGGCAGTGGCGCTGGTGTTCCTCCCGCAGGGGTGGTTCATCCCGGCCGTGCTCGTCATGATCGTCATCGGGATGAGCGATCTCCTCGACGGCACCATGGCGAGGATGTCAGGCACGTCGGGTCCTTGGGGGAACTTCCTCGACGCGACCCTGGATCGTCTCGCCGATGGAGCGATCTTCGGCGGGCTCGCCCTCTACGGCGCGTTCCACGACCAGCCATGGATTACCACGGGTGCACTGCTCGCGCTGGTCACGGGCCAGGTTACGTCGTACGCCAAGGCGCGGGCCGAAGCCGTCGGGGCCACCGCCAACGTCGGCATCGCCGAGCGGGCGGAGCGACTCATCCTCGCCGGGATCGCCACGCTCATCGCCGGCTTCGGGGTGCCCTATGTGCTGGCGACAGCGCTGTGGATCATCGGTGTGCTTGGTCTCGTGACGATCGGCCAGCGGATCTGGACGGTGCGCGAGCAGTTGCGCACCGGTCGTCACGGTGGGTGACATGACGGCCCTCGGTAGCCGGACGAAGGACGCGGCGACCGAGTGGGCCTTCGCGACGGGCTGGCGTGTGGTGCGGCTGCTTCCCGAGCGATCCGCACACGCCGTGTTCGCCACGGCAGCCGACCTGATGCACCGGCGCAACGGTGCCGGTGTCCAGCAGCTGCGTCGCAACCTGCGACGTGTGCGTCCGGACGCAGGGGTCGAGGAGCTGGAAGACCTCGTGGGCAGGAGCCTGCGCAGCTACATGCGCTACTGGTGTGACACCTTCCGCCTGCCGACGTGGTCCGCGGAGCGGATACGCGACACGTTCATCCTCGATCGGCGCCACCTCATGGATGACGCGATGGCCGCGGGAACGGGCGCCATCATGGTCGTCAACCACGCTGGCACCTGGGACCAGGCCGCGGCCTGGGGATGTCTGCGCTACGGCGGGCTCACCACCGTGGCCGAGCGGCTCCGCCCGGAGGGCCTGTACGAGAGGTTCCTCGCCTTCCGCGCGTCCAGAGGCATGGAGATCCTCCCCACCGGGGATCCCGACATCGTGCGCACCCTGGCCCGGCGCCTGGGCGAGGGCAGGCTGGTCCCGCTGATGGGTGATCGCGATATCAGCCGCAACGGGGTGACCGTCGACCTGATGGGGGAGCCCGCCTCGTTCCCCGCCGGACCGGCCCTGCTCGCGCTCCTCACGAATGCGCCGCTGTATCCCGTGACACTGTGGTACGAGGCCGGAACGGCACGTGGTCGAGTGCACGATCGAGTGCCCGTGCCGACGGGTGGTTCCCGCCAGGAGCAGGTGACCGCGATCACGCAGGGTGTCGCAGACGCCTTCACCGAGGGGATCCGCGAGCATCCTGAGGACTGGCACATGATGCAGCCGGTGTGGCTGGCCGATCTCGACCCCGGTCGAGGTGCTGCATCGTCGTCCGCCACAGCAGCGCGAGGCTCAGCGTGAAGGTCGGGCTCGTGAGCCCCTACGCCTGGGACGTCCCCGGAGGAGTGCGCTCGCACATGGCCGATCTGGCCATGGCCCTGCGCGACCACGGCCATGAGATCAGCGTGCTGGCTCCGGCCGAGGATCCGGAGGCGCTCCCGGACTGGGTTGTCGACGGCGGTAGACCCATCGCCGTTCGGTACAACGGGTCCGTCGCGCGGCTCAGCCTCGGCATCAAGGCGACGCGGCGCGTCCAGTCCTGGATCCGCGACGGCGACTTCGACGTGCTGCACGTGCATGAGCCGGTGGCACCCAGCCTGTCGGTTCTCGCTCTCTGGGTGGCCCGCGGGCCCATCGTCGCGACCTGGCATTCCGCGCATGATCGCTCGCGGATCCTGACGGCGGGCTACTACCTCGGCCAGACGGCCATGGAGAAGGTGCGCGGCCGGATCGCCGTGAGCGAGGATGCGCGCCGCACGCTGGTCAATCACCTCGGCGGGGATGCCGTGCTGATCCCCAATGGTGTCCGAGTGTCCGCTTTCGCCGATGCCACGCGACTGCCCGGTGTCGATCCCGATCGACCCGCACTGCTGTTCCTCGGAAGGATGGACGAGCCCCGCAAGGGGCTCGGCATCCTCCTGGCGGCACTTCCGGAGGTGGTTCGGGCGCTGCCGGATGTCCAGGTGCTGATCGCCGGACCGGGCGATGTCGACGAGCAGATGGCGCAGGTGCCGGAGGGGCTTCGCAGTTCCGTGGCGTTCCTCGGCCGGGTCAGCGATGCGGACAAGGTGCGGGCCCTTCGCTCCGTCGATGCGTACATCGCCCCGCACACGGGAGGGGAGTCGTTCGGCATCGTCCTCGTCGAGGCGATGGCGGCTCAGGCGGCTGTTGTCGCCTCGGACCTGCCGGCCTTCCGTCGCGTCCTCCAGGACGGACGATGCGGCCGGCTGTTCGCCAACGAGGATCCGTCCGACCTCGCAGCGGCGATCGTGTCCGTCATGACCGATGCGGGGCTCAGGTCGCGATTGGTGGCCGAAGCCGATTCGCGCGTTCGCGAGTTCGACTGGGACGTCGTCGTCGACGATGTCATCGCGGTGTATGACAGCGTCCGTCTGCCCGGGGAGAAGGTGACCGAGGATCTCCGCGGACAGATCATGGGACGGCTGTCGCGCAGCGGAGTCCGTGGAGGCGAGGCATGACCTCGTGGTGGCTCATCGTCGTACTGGTCGTCGTGCTCGCGGTGTTCGGCCTGTACCTCAGCATGACGGCCGGCCGGATCGATCACCTGCACAGGCGCATCGACACCTCGGTGCTGGCGCTCGACTCGCACCTGTTGCGACGATCCGCGGTGAGCACGGAGATCGCGACCGCCGCCCTGCTCGATCCGGCATCCAGCATGCTGCTCGCCGATGCGGCGCATCGGGCACGGACCTCCGCCGACGCGGATGTCGACGATCGGGCCCGAGCGGAGTCGGCCCTGACCGGCGCGCTGTGTGCGGTCCTGACAGCTGAGGACGCGGCCTTCGTGGCCGGCGAGCCCGAGGGAGCAGCGATGCTGGCCGAGCTCCAGGCGGCGTGTCGGCGGGTCCAGCTCTCCCGTCGATTCCTCAACGATGCCGTGCGGGCGTGTCGTCAGCTGCGTGGTCAGCGGATGGCCCGGGCATTCCGGCTCGCGGGGCACACAGCATGGCCCGAGACGTGGGAGATGGACGACTCGATGCCCGAGGGGCTGGTTGGGCGATAGGCGCCTAGGATGGGGTTCCCACACCCGGGCAGGACCACCGCGCCACTGCCCCGAACGAGCGAGGTTGACGTGACGGACTCACCTGTTGTCGGTACGCAGCGGGTCAAGCGAGGCATGGCTGAGATGCTCAAGGGCGGCGTCATCATGGACGTCGTCACTCCCGAGCAGGCACGCATCGCGGAGGATGCAGGTGCCGTCGCCGTCATGGCTCTCGAACGAGTGCCGGCCGACATCCGGGCTCAGGGTGGCGTCGCCCGGATGTCCGATCCGGACATGATCGAGGGCATCGTCGCCGCCGTGTCGATCCCCGTGATGGCCAAGGCGCGCATCGGGCACTTCGCGGAGGCTCAGGTCCTGCAGGCGCTCGGCGTCGACTACATCGACGAGTCAGAGGTGCTGACTCCGGCCGACTACGCCAACCACATCGACAAGTGGCAGTTCACGGTGCCCTTCGTGTGCGGTGCGACGAACCTGGGTGAGGCCCTTCGTCGCATCACCGAGGGCGCGGCGATGATCCGCTCGAAGGGTGAGGCGGGCACGGGTGACGTGTCGAACGCCGTCACGCACATGCGCACCATCCGGCGCGAGATCGCGCACCTGTCCTCGCTGCCCGCAGACGAGCTCTACGTGGCGGCCAAGGAGCTGCAGGCTCCGTACGAGATCGTCAAGGAGGTCGCTGAGCGCGGCTCCCTGCCTGTTGTCCTGTTCACGGCCGGCGGCATCGCGACACCTGCTGATGCCGCGTTGATGATGCAGCTCGGCGCTGACGGCGTATTCGTGGGCTCCGGCATCTTCAAGTCAGGCGATCCGGTGGCCCGCGCCAATGCGATCGTCCAGGCCACGCGCCACTACGACGATCCGGGCATCGTCGGCAAGGTCTCACGTGGTCTCGGAGAGGCGATGGTCGGCATCAACGTGGCCGATCTGCCGGTGCATCATCGGCTGGAGGACCGGGGCTGGTGAGCCAGCCCGGTCCGCTGATCGGGGTCCTCAGCATCCAGGGCGACGTCCGCGAGCACGCACTCTCGATCGAGCGTGCTGGCGGAAGGGCACGTGCCGTCGGCTCGGTTGCCGATCTCGCCAGCGTCGCAGGTCTGGTGATTCCCGGCGGTGAGTCGACCACGATGTCGAAGCTGGCGTTGGCGGATGGACTCATGGAGCCCCTGCGCGACGCCCGGAGGTCCGGACTGCCGATGTACGGATCGTGTGCCGGGATGATCATGCTGGCCGACCGGATCGAGGACGCCAGGCCGGATCAGGAGTCGATCGGTGGGATCGACATGGTCGTCCGCCGCAATGCGTTCGGTCGGCAGGTGGACTCGTTCGAGGTCGACCTCGAGGTCGCGGACACAGGGCCGACCCCCTTCCCGGCTGTCTTCATCCGGGCTCCGTGGGTGGAGTCGGTAGGGCCGGAGGTCGACGTCCTCGCACGTATCCCGGGTGATGATGTCGAGGGTACGATCGTCGCCGTTCGGCAGGGAACATTGCTCGCGACCGCCTTCCATCCGGAGCTCACGGGGGATGATCGGATCCATGCGATGTTCGTGCAGATGGTGTCGAACCGGTGACCTGCCGGTGATGACGGGCGAGGAGAGGGCAGGGGCATGAGCGGCCATTCCAAGTGGGCGACCACCAAGCACAAGAAGGCCGTCATCGACGCCAAGCGCGGCAAGCTGTTCGCGCGACTGGTGAAGAACATCGAGGTTGCGGCGCGAACAGGTGGCGCGGATCCCGACGGCAACCCGACTCTCTACGACGCCATCCAGAAGGCTCGCAAGAACTCGGTGCCGCTGGACAACATCGAGCGCGCCGTCAAGCGCGGCTCGGGCGCGGAGGCCGGGGGAGCCGACTGGCAGACGATCATGTACGAGGGCTACGGCCCCAATGGGGTGGCCGTGCTCATCGAGTGCCTGACCGACAATCGCAATCGAGCGGCGACGGAGGTGCGTGTCGCCATGACGCGCAATGGTGGCTCCATGGCCGATCCCGGATCCGTTGCCTACCTGTTCAACCGCAAGGGCGTCATCCTCGTGCCACGCACGGAGGGAATGACAGAGGACGACATTCTCATGGTCGTACTCGATGCAGGGGCGGAGGAGGTGAACGATCTCGGTGAGTCATTCGAGATCATCTGCGAGGCCGGCGACCTGATCGGGGTGCGCAAGGCGATCCAGGATGCCGGCATCGACTACGAGTCCGCGGAGACCAGCTTCCTGCCGAGCGTCTCCGTCGAGCTCGACGAGGATGGCGCCCGGAAGGTCTTTCGCCTGATCGAGGCGCTCGAGGACAGCGACGATGTGCAGAACGTGTTCGCGAACTTCGACGTCAGTGATGACGTCATGGCACTCGTGGAGTAAGCGGCACTCGTGGAGTCGGTGGCACTCGAGGACTAGGTCGCGAAGGGTGGGTGGGTCGTGAACGACTTCGTCGGCACGCAGCTGCGAGGCTGGGATGCGGCGACCTTCCGGACCGCGAGCGGTGATCCCACCATGCGTTCCACGGTGATCGCCCTGACAGTGCTGGAGAGGGCGCCCGACTGGGCGCGGCTCCGGGCGCGCATGGAGCGACTGACTCGATGCGTTCCGACTCTGCGCATGCGCCCGCTCTACGGGTTCATGGGACTGTCGGCACCACGCCTCGCGGTAGACCCGGACTTCGACATCAGCGTTCACCTGCGTCGCTACCGCCTTCCCGAGGACGCGGGCTGGGCTGAGCTCCTCGACGATGCGCGGCGGATGAGCCTGACGGACTTCGACGCCAACCGGCCGCTGTGGGAGGCCGCCCTCGTGGAGGGACTCCCCGGAGGGGCAGCAGCGTTCCTGCTGAAGCTGCACCACTCCATCGCCGACGGTCAGGCCACGGTGATGATGGGCCTGTCGCTGTTCGAGTTCGGTCCTGAGCCAGATCCGAACGAGGCACCCGCACCTCCTGCACCGCCGGCTGATGACGTCACCCTCGGGGAGGTGAGCGTCGCCAATGCCGCCGACGCCATCCGCCGACTAGGTGATGTCGCGGGAGCGACCGTCAGGGGGATCACGGACTTCGCGAAGGGAACGGTCACCGATCCGGTGACCACGTGGGGGGGAGCCATGCGCACCCTGACGTCCATCGGTCGTGTGGCAGCGGTGCCGGAGGGTCCGATGTCGCCGGTGCTCGTGGGCCGCGGGACGACCTACCGCTTCACGGTGTTCTCACTGCCCTTCGCTGCGATCCGGGCTGCGGCGAAGGTTCATGACCGCAGCGTCAACGACGCATTCCTGGCGGCTGTGGCCTGCGGCATGGACCGCTACCACCGCCGGCACGGCGTCGTCGTGGAGGAGCTGCGCGTCAACGTGCCGATCAGCCTGCGCGGCGACGCGGGAGACCGGTCGGGTCAGGCATCGAATGCGGTCAGTATCGCCAGGTTCCCGCTGTCGATCGCCGGACTGTCCGTCGCCGAGCACATGGAGCAGGCGCACGGGCTGGTCGACAGATGGCGCGACGAGCCGGCGATACGGATGGCCGACCCCCTGGCGGAGGTCAGCTGGTTCGTGCCGGTCCCCATGCTGGCCCAGGCGGCGCAGGCCTCGGACCTGACCACGAGCAATGTCCCCGGCCCTCCTCTGACCCTCTACCTGGCCGGCGAGCGCGTCACGGAGGTCTATCCGCTCGTGGCGACGATCGGAGCCGCGCTCAACGTCACGATGGTCACCTATGACGGCACCGCGTACATCGGGGTATCCGCCGACGACCGTGCGGTGACCGACCTTGCCGACCTCGAGGCAGACCTGAGAGCCGGGTTCGCGGACGTCACGGGAACGAGCGTGCCGGCTGCCGGCGGCGCTTGACGGAGGCGGCCCATCGGCGCATCCCCCACGGGACGATGCGCCGACACACCCGCGGACGAGGCTCCGCCGACCTGACGCACCCACCCGATAGCCTTCCGAACAGGTGTTCGGATCACGTCGGGTGGCCGTGCGGTGACGGGAGGTGGGGCTGATGAGGGTGCTCGGCATCGATCCCGGTCTCACGCGCTGTGGCACCGCCGTGGTCGAGGGTGCCCCTGGGCGCGTGGTCACCGCCGTCCACATCGGGGTCCTGCGTACGGCGACCGAACTGCCGATCGAGCAGCGCCTGGCCCGGGTGTCCGAGGGGCTGCAGGCGCTCGTGGACGAGTTCGAGCCAGATGCCCTGGCGATCGAGAGAGTCTTCAGCCAGCACAACGTGCGTTCTGCGATGGGCACGGCGCAGGCGGCGGCGATGGGACTCCTCATCGCGGGTCAGCGCGGAATTCCGGTCGCCCTTCACACCCCCACTGAGGTCAAGGCCGCCGTGACGGGCAGCGGGCGTGCCGACAAAGCCCAGGTGACGTCGATGGTGACCCGCATCCTTCGGCTCGAATCGGCTCCGCGGCCCGCTGATGCCGCGGATGCGCTCGCGATCGCGATCTGCCAGATCTGGCGAGGCGGAGCGCAGCAGAAGATCGCCCGGGCGCTGGCTGCGGCCCGATGATCTCCTTCGTTCGCGGCATCGTGCAGTCCGCCGGGGTCGATCACATGGTCGTCGATCTCGGCGCGGTGGGCGTCCTGGTGCACTGCACGCCCGCCTCGGCGGCCTCCGTTCGCGGGGGTGACCACGTGGAGCTGCTCACCACGATGGTGGTCCGCGAGGACTCCTGGACCCTCTACGGATTCCTCGAGGCCGACGAGCGGGGAGTGTTCGAGCAGGTGCAGACGGTGTCGGGCATCGGTCCGCGCATCGCGCTGGCCCTGCTCGGCACCCTGACCCCCGACGAGCTGCGTCGGGCTCTCGCGTCGGGGGACGAATCCGCCCTCACCGCGGTCCCGGGCATCGGCCGCAAGGGTGCCCAGCGACTCATTCTGGAACTCGCCGATCGACTCGGGGCGCCGGCATCGACGACCGCCCGTGTCGCGCCGGGGGCTGTGTCCTCGGGCTGGCGGGCCGCGGTGCTCGCGGGGCTGACCTCGCTGGGCTGGTCGGGCAAGGAGGCGGAGGCCGCCGTCGCGGCGCTCGATCCGGCACTTGTGTCGGATGCCGATGCCCGCGGGTCGGACGCCGATGTCGCCGTGCTGCTCAAGGCGGCGCTGAGAGGCCTCGTCCGCTCATGACCATGCAGCCGGGCGCCGATCCCGATGACGTCGCGGTGGAGGGTGCGCTGCGCCCGACGTCGCTGGGGGAGTTCGTCGGCCAGGAGCGGGTGAAGTCCCAGCTCGGCCTGGTGCTCGAGGCGGCGTCCCGCCGTGGGCGTGCGGCCGACCACGTGCTGCTCAGCGGCCCGCCCGGGCTCGGCAAGACGACCCTCGCCGGGATCATCGCCACCGAGATGCAGGCGCCGCTGCGCATGACCTCCGGGCCCGCCCTCCAGCATGCCGGTGATCTCGCGGCCGTGCTGTCGAGCCTGCAGCCCGGCGAGGTGCTGTTCGTCGACGAGATCCACCGCACGGCGCGCGCCGCAGAGGAGCTGCTCTACCTCGCGATGGAGGACTTCCGCGTCGACGTCGTCGTGGGCAAGGGCCCCGGGGCCACGGCCATCCCTCTGGAGATAGAGCCCTTCACCCTGGTCGGCGCCACGACCCGTGCCGGCCTGCTGCCGAGCCCGCTGCGCGATCGATTCGGGTTCACGGCCCACCTGGACTTCTACGACGCGACGGATCTCGAGGTGATCCTCGTGCGCTCGGCTGACCTGCTGGGAGTCCCGGTGGAGCCCGCCGGCGTGGCCGAGATTGCCGGCCGATGCCGCGGCACCCCGCGTATCGCCAATCGGCTGCTGAGACGGGTGCGCGACTGGGCGCAGGTTCATGGCGACGGAGTGGTGAGCCGCGAGTCTGCGCGGTCGGCGCTGGCCCTGTACGAAGTGGACGTCCTCGGCCTCGACCGCATCGACCAGGCGGTCCTCGATGTGCTCGTTCGCCGCTTCAACGGCGGTCCGGTAGGGCTGTCGACCCTCGCTGTCGCTGTCGGGGAGGAGCCGGAGACGATCGAGACCGTCTGCGAGCCCTTCCTCGTGCGCCTCGGGATGCTCATGCGGACCCCGCGTGGCCGCATTGCCACGGCGGCCGCCTGGGAGCACGCAGGGATCCGCCCGCCGGCGGGCGCATCAGCCGACCAGCAGGCCCTCGATCTCTAGGCGCTCAACGCGCGGCCGCTGGTCGTGCGGTCGAGGGGCTCGGGTAGCCTCGGGGGAGCGCGACCTGGCGCGATGCCGAGGGTCCGATGTCATCGGTCCGCAACGGAGGAGATACGCATGGATCCCATGAGTCTGCTGCTGATCGTCGCAGCCGGTGCCGCCTTCTACTTCCTCATCATCCGGCCCGGCAAGCAGCGGCAGAAGGCCCAGGCCGCGCTGCAGCGCTCCCTGCAGCCCGGTACCGAGGTCATGACGACATCCGGCATCTTCGGCACGGTCGCTGTCGTGACCGAGGACGAGCTGAGCCTGGAGGTCTCGCCGGGCGTCTTCATGCGCATCATCCCGGCGGCCGTGGCCAAGGTCATCCAGCCCGCGGCCCTGCCCGACGTCGACAAGGCCGCACCCGACGTCGACAAGGCCGCACCCGACGAGTCGTGAGACCGGCGCCCCCTAGACTGACGGGCCGGCGCCTGGTCGCCAGCCGTTGACGTGACATCGAAGGAGCACAGTGGCGCCTCCGCCCACCAGCAAGCCGGTCCGGCTGCTCGTCGCCCTCGGCGTGCTGATCGTCGGTCTGGTCGTCTGGGCCTTCTGGCCCGGCACAGACTCGACCGTGCGGCTGGGTCTGGACCTGCAGGGCGGAACTCAGGTCATCCTGAAGCCCACCCCGGTGACCGAGGGCGCGAGCATCACCGACGAGCAGCTGGCGCAGACGGTCTCCATCATCCGACAGCGTGTGGACGGCCTGGGAGTCGCTGAGGCGGAGGTCACCACGCAGGGCTCCGGTGACGGCGCCGTCATCGTGGTTTCGGTGCCCGGCGTGAACCAGGACCGTGTCGTCGATCTCGTCCAGCGCACCGCCCTGCTGGACTTCCGGCCGGTCTGGGCCCTGACGTCGCCGGTCTCCCTGTCCGACATCCCGTCGCCGTCCGCGTCCGCTGATCCGTCCGCGTCGGCTTCCCCGTCCGCGTCGGCTTCCCCGGAGGCGTCGGCTTCCCCGGAGGCGTCGGCTTCCCCGTCCGCGTCGGCTCCCTCGGAGGCGTCGGCTTCCCCGGAGGCGTCGGCTTCCCCGTCCCCCTCCGGCACGGCGGCTCCACTCATCCAGGCGGACGGGAACACGCCCGAGTTCCAGACCGAGGTCGCGGAGCTCGATTGCACGAATCCGCTGAACTACACCGGCGGCCGTCCGGATGATCCGGCCAAGTGGCTGGGTACCTGCGAATCCTCAGGGCTGGCCAAGTACCTCCTCGAGCCGGCATTCATCAAGGGCACGAACGTCACGAACGCCAATGCGGTGCTTCCTCAGGGCGGGGTCGGCTGGGTGGTGTCCCTGGAGTTCGACGGCGAAGGCGCCAAGGCCCTCGCCGATGCGTCGACCCGGCTGAGCGCCCTGCCCGAGTGCGGGGTCGAGGGAGCCAATCCCTGCAACGCGTTCGCGATCGTGCTCGACGGTGTCGTCACGTCGGCACCGAGGTTCAACGAGCCGATCCTCGGAGGACAGGCTCAGATCGAGGGCAACTTCACCGCCCAGGAGGCTCGCGATCTCGCGAACATCCTGAAGTACGGTGCGCTGCCCGTCACTCTCGAGCCCGTTGACATCACCACCGTCTCACCGACGGTCGGCAACGACCAGCTGCGTGCCGGCATCATCGCGGGTCTGCTCGGCCTCCTCCTGGTGGCGCTCTACCTCGTGATCTACTACCGGGCCCTCGGTCTCGTCGCAGTGGTGTCGCTGATCGTGGCGGCAGCAGTCCTCTACCTGACGATCGTCGTGCTGAGCAAGACGATCGGACTGACGCTGACCCTGGCTGGTGTCGCCGGTGCCATCGTCGCGATCGGCATCACGGCCGACTCCTTCATCATCTACTTCGAGCGTATCCGTGATGAGATCCGCGAGGGTCGCACCCTGCGGCAGGCCTGCGACTCCGGCTGGGTCCGGGCGCGGCGCACGCTCCTGGCCGCCGACTTCGTGTCCCTGCTGGCCGCGGTGGTCCTGTACTTCCTGTCGGTGGGCAGCGTCCGTGGCTTCGCCTTCGTCCTGGGCCTGACAACGCTCATCGACGTCCTGGTCGCCTTCTGGTTCACCCATCCCATCGTCGTGATCATGGGCCGGTCGCGGTGGATGCAGCGCGGAACGAAGTGGACGGGTCTCAATGCCGACCGTGTCGGTCGCAAGTCTGATTCTGCTGCCCCCTCGGCGCGTTCGCGCCGCGGTCGAACGGCTCCGGACACGACCGAGGAGGTGACGGCATGAGCAGGCTGGGCGGACTCGGACATCGCCTCTACGCCGGCGAGGTGTCCTTCGACTTCATCGGACGCCGACGCCAGTGGTACATCCTCTCAGCGGTGATCCTGCTGATCGCCGTCGGAGCGGTCCTGATCCGTGGCCTGAACTTCGGTATCGAGTTCCGCGGTGGAGCCGACTTCTCGCTCCCGAACGCGACGTGCTCCGTCGAGGACGCCCGAGGGGTGGCAGAGCGGGCGACGGGCGCGCAGGTGATCGTCACCGAAACAGCCAGTGGAACCGTGCGGGTGCAGACGGAGGACCTCACTCCTGCCCAGGCGTCGGAGGTCACGGGCCTGCTGGCCGAAGCCTGCGGGGTGGCAAAGGACGACGTCAAGATCCAGGTCGTCGGTCCGACATGGGGTGAGGAGATATCGAAGAAGGCGCTGCAGGGACTGGCGATCTTCCTTGTGCTCCTCGCGATCTTCCTGTCCATCTACTTCGAGTGGCGCATGACGGTCGCCGCATTGGTCGCACTTGTGCATGACGTCGTCATCACGATCGGCATCTATGCGCTGATCGGTCTGGAGGTCACGCCCGCCACGGTCATCGGCCTGCTGACGATCTTGGGCTACTCGCTCTATGACACTGTCGTCGTCTTCGACAAGGTCAAGGAGAACACCCGAGGCATCACCGGACAGTCGGTGCTGACCTACGCGGAGTCCGCCAACCTCGCCGTGAACCAGACGCTCGTGCGATCGATCAATACGTCGGTGGTCGCGCTGCTACCGGTGTTCGCGATCATCATCGTCGGCGCTGGTTTGCTCGGAGCCGGCACGCTCCTTGACCTCGCCCTCGTCCTTGCCATCGGAATGGCCGCCGGCACCTACTCCTCGATCTTCATCGCTACACCGCTGCTGGTGGACCTGAAGAACCGTCAGCCTGAGATCAAGGCCCTGCAGGCACGGGTCCTGGCCCGCCGGAAGTCCGGTCGGGCCTTCGCCTCGGCCGGTTCAGCGGTCTCGGGCGAGTCGGGCGATGGCGTCGAGGACTCGGATGCGGGGGCTGACGCGGATTCGACGGCGCTGCCCACGACCCGTGTCGCCACCGGGCCGAGGCAGCAACCCCGGCGCAAGCCGCGATCCCGCCGCTGATCCCGCGGCTGATGCCGCGGCTGATCCGGCCAGCGCGCCGGTAGCGCAGCGCCGCCTCGCCCGTACACTTCAGTGAGCGGGTACACGCGCCCACTGCGTGCACGGGAGGGGTGTTGGCCACGGATGACCGGGTGATGACGGAGCCGTCGACGACGGCGCCGCCCGCACCTGCGCCTGCCACCAGTGCGCCACCCACCAGTGCGCCTGCCACCAGTGCGCCTGCCACCGGAGGCCAGGACTCCGGTGGCCTGCGAGCCCGGCTTGCGCGCCTGGCCGGTGCCCGTCAGTCCCGTCCGGAACTGGAGCCGCTGCTTCGCACCCTGCGGCGATATCACCCCAAGGCCGACACCCGCCTGGTCGAGCGCGCATACGAGACTGCCGAGTACCTGCATCGCGGCCAGACGCGCAGGTCTGGCGAGCCGTACATCACGCACCCGCTGGCCGTCGCGACGATCCTTGCCGATCTGGGCATGACCTCCCCGACGCTCGCAGCAGCGCTCCTTCATGACACCGTCGAGGACTGCGGCTATGCACTCGACGCACTGCGCGAGGACTTCGGCGATGAGATCGCCCAACTGGTCGACGGAGTCACGAAGCTGGACAAGGTCCGGTACGGCGAGGCATCCACGGCGGAGACCGTGCGCAAGATGGTCATCGCCATGGCGCGCGACATCCGGGTACTGGTGATCAAGTTGGGCGACCGCCTGCACAACATGCGGACGTTGCGTCACATGCCGGAGGAGAAGCAGCAGCAGAAGGCCCGTGAGACCCTCGAGATCTATGCGCCCCTCGCGCACCGCCTCGGCATGAATGCCATCAAGTGGGAGCTAGAGGACCTCTCCTTCGCGACCCTGCACCCGAAGATGTACGAGGAGATCGTCCGCCTCGTCGGGCAGCGGTCGCCTCAGCGTGACGAGAATCTCGCAAAGGCGATCAACCAGATCGAATCGGATCTCAAGGAGTCCAAGATCAAGGCGACGGTCACCGGCCGTCCGAAGCACTACTACTCGGTCTACCAGAAGATGATCGTGCGGGGTCGTGATTTCGCCGACATCTACGATCTCGTCGGCGTACGTGTCCTCGTCGATTCCGTGCGTGACTGCTACGCGGCCCTCGGAATCGTGCACTCGAAGTGGAGTCCGGTTCCGGGGAGGTTCAAGGACTTCATCGCGATGCCGAAGTTCAACATGTACCAGTCCCTGCACACGACGGTCATCGGTCCTGACGGCAAGCCGGTGGAACTGCAGATACGCACCCACGACATGCACCGAGCGGCCGAGTATGGAGTGGCGGCCCACTGGCGGTACAAGCAGGGGGCTCAGGGGAAGGGCAGCCCTGACGAGTTCGCCTGGCTGCGCCAGCTGGTCGAGTGGCAGCGCGAGACCGAGGATCCCGATGAGTTCCTCGACTCCCTCCGCTATGACCTCGGCTCCTCAGAGGTCTTCGTGTTCACGCCCAAGGGCGACGTCGTGGCTCTGCCCTCACTGGCCACTCCCGTGGACTTCGCCTACTCCGTGCACACAGAGGTCGGGCATCGCTGCGTCGGTGCGCGGGTGAACGGAAAGCTGGTGGCCCTGGAGTCTCGGCTGGCGAACGGCGACGTCGTGGAGATCTTCACGACCA
The DNA here is from genome assembly GCA_044233495.1 of Candidatus Nanopelagicales bacterium. Classification (GTDB taxonomy): domain Bacteria; phylum Actinomycetota; class Actinomycetes; order S36-B12; family S36-B12; genus UBA10649. Next base: position 11,261 of record JBIIJX010000009.1, on the reverse strand, counting down.
AGGCTGAGGGAGCCGGACCAAGTCGGGACTGGCTCGACTTCGTGCAGTCGGCGCGCGCTCGTACCAAGATCAAGGCGTGGTTCACACGCGAACGGCGTGACGAGGCGATCGAGAACGGCAAGGACTCCATCGTCCGCGCCATGCGCAAACAGGGACTTCCCCTGCAGCGCATGATGACGAATCAGGCCCTGACCGCCATCGCGGCGGATCTCCACCAGCAGGACATCTCGGCCCTGTATGCCTCGGTGGGCGAGGGTCGCATCACGGCTGAGACCATCGTCAAGAAGCTGGTCGACTCCGCCGGCGGTGTCGACGGAGCCGCTGATGATGCGGCCGAGACCATGAGTCCCAGCACGGTTGGAGCCCGCAACCGCCCATCGGGTGATGTGGGTGTCATGGTGCGCGGGGCGGCGGATGTGTGGGTCAAGCTGGCCAAGTGCTGTACGCCTGTGCCCGGGGACGACATCGTCGGCTTCGTCACTCGTGGCACGGGTGTCTCGGTGCATCGTGCCGACTGCGTGAACGTTCCGGGCCTGCAGGGCGAGCCCGATCGCATGGTCGAGGTCGAATGGGCACCGACGTCGAACAGCGTCTACCTCGTGAACATCCAGGTAGAGGCACTGGACCGTGCACGCCTGCTGTCCGATGTGACTCGGGCGCTGTCCGACACCCACGTCAACATCCTCAGTGCCGCGGTGACGACGACCAGGGAGCGCATCGCCCTGTCGCGCTTCACCTTCGAGATGGCCGATCCCAAGCACCTGGGTTCCGTGCTGAAGGCGGTGCGCCAGGTAGAGGGTGTGTACGACGCCTATCGCGTCTAGGAGCCGGGCAGCACGAGCAACCCGCAGCGACGGGCGAAGGACGGCCTCAGGCCTGCCCCATCAGCGCCTTGGTCGAGGCGATCTGAGAGTCGAGGTCGGCTGTCGCCCGAGCGTCCCCCCGAGCGGCCGCCGCGTCTCGCTTGGCCTGAAGACGTTCGAGGGCCTGGGTGAAGGCATCGGTCGCCACCGTGCCCTTCGCCGTGGACCACGCGGCATCCTGCTGCGAGCGGACCGCATCCTCGACCTTCTTCAGCCGCGCCTCCAGCCGGCCGCGGTCGCTCTTGGGGAGGTCACCCGCCTTGTCCCAGCGCTCCTGGATGCCGCGCAGGGCACGCTTGGCGGCCGCAAGGTCGGTCACCGGCAGCAGGGCCTCGGCCTCGGCCGCCAGCGCCTCCTTGGCCGGGATGTTGCCTCGGAGCTCATCCTCCGACGCCTCAGCTGCAGCGCTGCGAGCGGCATAGAAGGCATCCTGCACTGCCTTGAAGCGCTTCCACAGCTTCTCCTCGTCCGCGCGCGAGGCACGGGGCAGGGCCTTCCACTCGTCCAGCAGGTCACGCAACTGCTTGCCGGTCCGCTGCCAGTCGGTCGACTGCGCCAGGACCTCGGCACGAGCGATGAGCGCCCGCTTGCCGGCGATGACGTCCTTGCGTTGCGCGTCTACCTCGGCGAAGTGCGACCTGCGCCGCTTGTCGAAGGTCGTGCGGGCGGCGCTGATGCGCTTCCACAGCTCCTGCTCAGTGGCTCGGTCGGCGCGGGGGATTGCCTTCCATTGCTCCACGATGGCGGCGTACCGCTCGGCAGTCGACTTCCAGGCGGTGGACATGGCAAGGGACTCCGCCTCGGCGACGAGGGCTGAACGGGTGTCGAGCGCGGCGGCGCGCTCGGCGGCACGCCGCTCCCGAGCACGATCCCGGGCCGCTGAGGCCGCTGCAGCCAGAGTCTCAACACGTGCCTCCAAGGCGGCTACGTCCCCGACGAAACTCCGCGCCGCGAGAGCAGCGCGTACCTTGGCGACGACTCCTTCAGCCTGCTCGCCGGATGCTCGGCCGTCAGCAACGCGTGCGGTGATGAGGTCGACCTCCACCACGAGGTCCTCGTACTTCCGGGCGAAGAAGGCCAGGCCCTCCTCGGGCGCTCCCGCCGCCCACTGGCCGACGGCCACCTCCCCTTCGGGTGCCCGCAGGTAGACGGTGCCGTCCGGATCAACCCGGCCGAAGGCAGCTGCATCAGTCGCCGTGGACGAGGAAGCCGGATTGGCGAGAGCAGTCGGACGCGCCACCGACACCGGCGTAGGCCGCCGCAGTGCCGCCGGGGTGGGCACGCTGGAGTCGCCCATCGTCATCCTGCCTTCCTCGTGCCCATGCGGACCATGCTGACACGAACCTCGGCATACCCTAGCGACCGCCTGATAACGGTCCCGTCACGAGCGCTGGACGGTGGCCTTCTCGATCACCATGGGCTGGCGGGGGCGCCCGTCGGTCGCGCCGTCCTCCGTTCCGACAGAGGCGATCTCCTGGACGATGTCCAACCCCTGGGTCACGGTGCCGAGGATCGTGTAATCGGGGGGCAGCGTGGTGTCCTCGTAGACGAGGAAGAACTGCGAGCCGGCCGTGCCGGGACCGGCGTTCGCCATCGCGACAGTGCCGGCGGGGTAGTTGGCCTCCGCCTGGGCCGGAAGGTTCTCGTCCGGCAGTCGATAGCCCGGGCCACCGGTGCCGTCACCGGCAGGATCCCCGCACTGCAGGACGAAGATCCCAGCGGTCGTGAGCCGATGGCAGGCAGTGGCGTCGTAGAAGCCCTGCTCGGCGAGGAACGTCGCACTGCGCACGGTCTCGGGGGCGCGCTCGTCGAGGGTGATCACGATGTCGCCGCATGTCGTGGTGAACGTGATGGACGACGCCGGCACCACATCGCCGGGAGCATCAAACGAGATGTCATTGGCCCGGGTGGGCAGCACCGGCCCGCAGTCGAGCACTGCGGGCTCCTCGATCGGCTCGCTGGAGTCGGCGGCGGTGTCACCGGGTGCGGTGGACGCCTCGGGTGCGGCGGCCGTGCTGGCCGTAGCGTCCGTGGGAAGCGCCTCTCCGGCCGTCGTCGCGTCCGTCGATCCCTGACTGGCGACGATCGCGTAGCCGATGCCGCCGACAGCGAGGACGGCCACCACGACGATAGCGGTGATGCGCTGATTGCGCCGCCGGCGAACCGCCTGCTCCGCTCGTCGGGTCTGCTGCCGTTCGTACTTCTCTCGGGCCAGCTGGCGCTGCCGCTTGCTGCCGGTCATCGACACCCTCCTTGGTCGAAGGGGAGTCTAGGCGGGTGCCTGCGCTGTGGTCGTGCACGCGGTACGTCGTCCGGGGCGGGACTCGCTCGGTAGGCTGTCGTGGCTGCCAATGACGAGAGGGCCCACACGTGCTGATCACCGGATTCCCTGCCGGTTCGTGGGGTACCAACTGCTATGTCCTCGCAACGGGTCCTGGTGAGCCCTGCCTCGTCGTGGATCCCGGACAGGACTCCATCGACGGCGTGCAGGAGATACTCCGGGAGCATCGGCTCCTGCCGGCCGCCGTCCTCCTGACACACGGACACATCGACCACATCTGGTCGGTGGCCCCGCTCACCGACCAGTTCGACATCCCGGCCCTCATCCATTCCGACGACCGATACCGCCTCGCGGACCCTGCGGGCAGCTCCTTCAGCGCGGCACGGGAGCAACTGCTGGCCATGACGAAGAACGCCCTGGAGCTGACCGAGCCGAGCGTGGTGCGTGAATTCGGTGACGGCGACGTCGTGGACATCGCCGGGATCCCGATCACCGTGCGGCACGCGCCCGGCCATACCGAGGGTTCGTCGGTCTTCCTGACCGCTGACGTCATGTTCAGCGGTGATCTCCTCTTCGCGGGGTCCATCGGCCGCACCGACCTTCCCGGCGGCGACCACGCGCGCATGACCGACTCTCTGAGGCGGGTGGTCCTCACGGCCGCTGACGACTGCGTGGTGCTTCCCGGTCACGGTCCCCGGACAACGATCGGTGCCGAGAAGGCCACGAACCCATTCCTCGTCCCGCTGCAGTCGGGGCAGTCGCCCCCGGTCAACGACAGGGGGCTGTGACATGGCCCGTCCGCAGCGCCTCAGCGGTTTTCCCGAGTGGCTGCCCGAGGGGCAGATTGTCGAGCAGTACATCGAGGACACGGCCCGCAACGTCTTCGAGCTGCACGGCTTCGCCGGACTCCGCACGCGGGCGGTCGAGCCGCTCGAGCAGCTGCTGCGCAAGGGTGAGATCGACAAGGAGGTGTACGTCCTTCGCCGCCTCCACGCCGAGGAGGGCGAGCCCGACGCAGGCCTCGGACTCCACTTCGACCTCACGGTGCCCTTCGCCCGGTACGTCCTCGAGCATGCGGGGCATCTGGAATTCCCCTTCAAGCGCTACCAGATCCAGAAGGTCTGGCGGGGGGAGCGTCCGCAGGAGGGTCGCTTCCGGGAGTTCACGCAGGCTGATATCGACGTCGTCGGCCGCGACACCCTCCCGTTCCACTACGAGATCGAGATGGCGCTGACGATGGCCGCCCTGCTCGAGCGGCTGCCCGTTCCTCCGACGGTCATTCAGGTCAGCAATCGCAAGCTCGCCGAGGGCTTCTACCTCGGTGTGGGCGCCGACGATCCAGCGGTGGTGCTCCGTGCGGTCGACAAGCTCGACAAGATCGGTCCGGATGCGACCGAGCGACTGCTGGTCGACGATGCCGGCCTCACGCCCGCGGCTGCCCGGGCCTGCCTGGAGCTCGCGGCGATCCGAGCCGCCGATGCCTCCTTCGCCGACCGTGTGCGTGCCCTGGGCGTGAGCAACGAGCTCCTCGAGCAGGGTCTCGACGAGCTGGTCGCGGTGGTGGAGGGAGCCCGGCGCGAGCGGCCGGGAGCAGTCGTCGCCGACCTTCGGATCGCCCGGGGACTGGACTACTACACGGGCACCGTGTACGAGACCGAGCTCGTCGGGCATGAGTCGGTGGGTTCGATCGCTTCCGGCGGCCGGTACGACTCCCTGGCGAGCGACGGTCGGCAGTCCTATCCCGGCGTCGGCATCTCCCTCGGCGTCACGCGCTTGGTCTCGATCCTGCTCGGCCGACAGCTCGTGAGCGCCTCCCGATCCGTGCCGTCCGCCGTCCTCGTGGCCGTCGTCGACGAGGAGTCCCGGGAAGCCAGTGCGTCAGTGGCGGCAGCGCTGCGCTCGCGTGGCATCGCCTGCGAGGTCGCGCCGGCAGCGGACAAGTTCGGCAAGCAGATCAGGTACGCCGACCGTCGCGGCATTCCCTTCGTCTGGTTCCCCGAGGCTGATGGCCATAGCGTGAAGGACATCCGCACGGGTGACCAGCAGGGGGCCGACCCGGACTCATGGGAGCCTCCCGACGAGGATCGGGTTCCGCAGGTCTGTCCCACCCCAAGCCAGGAGGCTCGATCGTGATCCGCACCCACACCGCCGGCTCGCTCCGTGCATCCGATGCCGGGCAGCAGGTGACGCTCGCCGGCTGGGTGGCGACCCGGCGCGATCACGGCGGCGTGGCCTTCCTCGACGTCCGTGATGTCTCCGGAGTCGTCCAGGTCGTGGTGCACGATCCCGAAGTCGCGCATCCCCTGCGCGACGAGTTCTGCATCAAGGTGGTCGGGACGGTCGAGCGCCGTCCGGCAGGAAACGAGAACCCCGACCTTCCCACCGGGGATGTCGAGGTCATGGCGGAGTCCGTCGAGGTCCTGTCGACCTCTGCACCCCTTCCGTTTCCCATCGATGAGCGGGTCAACGTAGGCGAGGAGGTGCGACTCCGACACCGATATCTGGACCTGCGGCGAAAGGGTGCAGGAGATGCCATCCGCATGCGCTCCAAGGTCAACCAGATCTGCCGAAATGTCCTCCTCGAGCGTGACTTCTTCGAGATCGAGACACCGACCCTCACCCGTTCCACCCCGGAGGGGGCCCGGGACTTCCTGGTTCCCGTTCGCCTGCAGCCGGGCCACTGGTACGCCCTCCCGCAGTCCCCGCAGCTGTTCAAGCAGCTGCTCATGGTCGCCGGCATGGAGCGCTACTTCCAGATCGCACGGTGCTACCGCGACGAGGACTTCCGGGGTGATCGCCAGCCGGAGTTCACGCAGCTCGACATCGAGATGTCCTTCGTCGAGCAGGCCGACGTAATCGAGGTCGGCGAGGCGGTCGTCCGGTCCCTGTGGCAGGAGGTGCTCGGGTACGAGATCGGCACCGTCCCGCACATGACGTACGCCGAGGCCATGCGTCGCTACGGATCCGACAAGCCGGACCTGAGGTTCGGTGTGGAGCTCGTCGATCTGACGAGCTTCTTCGCCGACACGCCGTTCCGGGTGTTCCAAGCGGAGTACGTGGGCGCCGTGGTAATGCCGGGCGGTGCTGACCAGCCTCGGCGCGCCTTCGATGCCTGGCAGGAGTGGGCGAAGCAACGCGGTGCCAAGGGCCTGGCCTACGTGACCATCGCGGGGGACGGAACCCTCGGCGGACCCGTCGCGAAGAACGTCAGCGATGCCGAGCGCGAGGGTCTGGCCGCGGCCGTCGGTGCCAGGCCGGGGGACTGCGTGTTCTTCGCCGCAGGCCGGATGGCCGATGCCCGCGCCCTGCTGGGCGCCACTCGTCTGGAGATCGGCCGCCGCCTCGAACTGATCGACGAGTCGCAATGGTCGTTCGTATGGATCGTCGACGCACCCATGTTCGAGGAGATCGTCGAGGACGGTGTCGCCCTCGGATGGACTGCCGTGCACCACCCGTTCACGTCGCCCAACACCGAGTGGATCGACCGCTTCGAGGACGCGCCAGGGGAGGCCCTCGCCTGGGCGTACGACCTGGTCTGCAACGGCAACGAGATCGGCGGCGGGTCGATCCGTATCCATCGCAGTGACGTGCAGCAGCGCGTCTTCGCGATGCTGGGCCTGAGCGAGGAGGAGCAGCACGAGAAGTTCGGGTTCCTGCTCGACGCCTTCCAGTACGGGCCGCCTCCGCATGGCGGCATCGCGTACGGGCTCGATCGCATCTGCATGCTCCTGGCGGGCGCGTCGAGCATCCGCGAAGTGATCGCGTTCCCGAAGACGGGTGCCGGGCATGATCCGCTCACCGGCGCACCCACGCCGATCACCACGGTCCAGCGGGCCGAAGCGGGCATCGACGCGTCGCCTGAGACCTGAGGCCATGACCCCGCACGACGTCCGGCCGGACGACCCCCTCGTGCGATGGATGGTGGCGCCAGACCACGCGAAGACGGCAGGCGACCTGTCGCCCGCCAGGCCGTGTGTCTCGGATGGCTCCAACGTGGCATGGCTCGGACGTGCGGCGCGCCCGGGCGAGAGGTGGGTAACCGGGGTGGGCGAGGATCCCGACTCGGTGGTCCGGCTCGTGACCCGCATCGCGGATGAGCACGAGGTCGACGGAGTAACGGTCAGCGCGTCCGCGTTCGAGCACCTGCCGACCCGGCTGCGCCCGCCGGATCCGGGTCGCTGGTCCTTCTGGGTCCTGGACGAGCAGGCCGCGGCGGTCGGCAGCGCGGGCGCGCACGCTCTCGAGCTTGATGATCCTCGGATCCTCCCGCTGCTGAGCCACTCCGACTCCGCGCACATCTTCCCCGGAGATCCGCGCATGGTGCGGTGGTCGGGGATCGAGAAGGACGGCACGCTGCTGTCCGTCGCCGGCCAGGTCACCGAGGCGTCCGGTGCCGCGCACGTGCTCAGTGTGTGCACGCATCCTGACGCCCGCGGCCAGGGGCTGGCGCGTGAGGTCTGCGCCCACCTCATCGCGGCTGCGCGCGCTGACGGGGCGCCGGCTGTCGTGCTGGAGATGTACACCGCGAACGAGGCCGGTCGACGTACGTACACGTCCCTGGGCTTCCGCGAGTGCGGCCGGTACGCATCCGGCCTGCTGGCCAGCGGCACGCCTACGCTGCGCTCATGACCCTGTTCGACGATGGGCTGTCGGGTGCCCGGTCCACGGCTCCGCTCGCCGTCCGCATGCGACCACGGTCGGTCGACGACGTCGTGGGCCAGGAGGAGGCGCTGGCCCCGGGATCTCCCCTGCGAACGCTCCTCACAGCTGCATCGGACGCACCGGTGGTCTCAGTGATCCTGTGGGGCCCTCCGGGTACCGGCAAGACCACGCTCGCCTCGCTGCTGTCGAGCGGCTCAGGACGCGACTTCGTCGAGCTGTCGGCAGTCACCGCCGGTGTGAAGGACGTCCGCACGGTCATCGATCGCGCCCGAGATCGACTGTCCATGCATGGGCGAGGCACGGTGCTGTTCATCGACGAGGTCCACCGCTTCAGCAAGAGCCAGCAGGATGCGCTGCTGCCTGCCGTCGAGAACGGCTGGGTCACGCTCATCGCGGCCACCACGGAGAACCCGAGCTTCTCGGTCATCTCGCCCTTGATGTCGCGCAGCATGCTTGTGCGCCTGTCTCCGCTTGGTGACGAGCACGTGGCCGAGGTGCTGAGGCGCGCGATCGAGGACCCCCGCGGCCTGGCCGGCGGAGTCGACGTCGATGACGACGCTCTCGGGCATCTCGTGCGCACTGCCAACGGGGATGCTCGTCGCGCCCTAACCGGGCTCGAGGCGGCGGCGTCGGGGCTGGCTGGCAGGTCGTCGGTGACCCTTGCCGATGCCGAGCGTGCGGTGCAGCAGGCGGCGATCGCGTACGACAAGGATGGTGACCAGCACTACGACGTCATCAGCGCCTTCATCAAGAGCGTGCGTGGGAGTGATCCGGATGCGGCACTGCACTACCTCGCGCGCATGTTGGAGGCGGGAGAGGATCCACGATTCGTGGCGCGGCGGCTGATGATCCTGGCCAGCGAGGACATCGGCATGGCTGAACCCAATGTGCTGCAGACGGCAGTGGCCGCCGCTCAGGCGGTGGCTCTCGTGGGGATGCCTGAGGCATCGATCATCCTCGCCCACGCCACCGTCCATGCGGCGCTCGCACCGAAGTCGAACGCCGTCGTCGTCGGTATCAGCGAGGCGATGGCCGATGTGCGCACCGGTGGGATCGGTCGTGTTCCCCTGCATCTGCGAGACGCCCACTACCCGGGCGCACGCGGTCTGGGGCACGGTGACGGCTATCAGTACCCGCACGACCTTCCCGGCGGCGTCGCGGCTCAGGAGTACCTGCCCGATGAGCTCGTCGATCGTCGGTACTACCGGCCGACACGTCATGGTGCCGAGGCGGCATGGGGGGATGTCGCGGCCCGCGTGGCCGGGCTGCGGCAGCCGCCGGAGGAGTGAGGCGGGACCGTTAGGCTGATGCACCATGCGGAGGATCGTGTGGGTGGCCATCGGTGCGGCCGGCGGCGTCCTTGCCTACCGCCGGATCCAGCAGGCCATCGATGACGCCCGCGAGCGTGGAGTCGTGCTGAGCGTTCAGCAGGTGGGGTTGTCCGCCGTCCAGGCGGCGAACACCGCACGTTCTCTCGCCGCGGGAGCCGTCTCGGCGGTCGAGGCGCGGGGCTCCGCCTCGACGAAGTCAGGCTCTGTCGGAGCGGCTGCTGCCCATGTGATGAACCAGAACCCCCAGAGAGGCACGTGATGGACTCCGCCGAGATCCGCAGCCGGTTCCTGCGCTTCTTCGCCGACCGCGACCACCAGGTCGTCCCGTCTGCGTCGTTGCTTCTTGACGATCCCACCCTGCTGTTCGTCAACGCGGGCATGGTGCCGTTCAAGCCCTACTTCCTCGGGGAGGCACCGCCGCCGTACCCGCGGGCGACGAGCGTGCAGAAGGTCGTCCGCACCCTCGACATCGAGGAGGTGGGCAAGACCACTCGCCATGCCTCCTTCTTCCAGATGGCCGGCAACTTCTCCTTCGGCGACTACTTCAAGGAGGGGGCCATCCCGCTCGCGTGGGAGCTGCTGACCCGCTCCGTCGCCGACGGGGGCTACGGCTTCGATGAGTCGCGGCTCTGGGTCACCGTCTATGAGGACGACGACGAGGCCATCGAGATCTGGCACCGGGTCGCAGGGCTGCCCTTCGAGCGCATCCAGCGGCGTGGCCCCAAGGACAACTACTGGTCGATGGGCGTTCCGGGCCCCGGAGGACCCTGCTCGGAGATCTACTTCGATCGCGGTCCTGAGCATGGGCGTGAGGGCGGCCCGGTGGCCGACGAGGACCGCTACCTCGAGGTGTGGAACCTGGTCTTCATGCAGGACGAGTTGTCGGCGGTGAGGTCGAAGGAGGACTTCGACGTCCGGCAGCCCCTGCCCGCGAAGAACATCGACACCGGAATGGGCCTGGAGCGCATGGCGGCTCTGCTGCAGGGTGTCGACAACATCTACGAGATCGACACGACGCGCGGAATCCTGGATCGCGCGAGTGAACTGAGCGGTGCTCGTTACGGGGCGAACGGTCGGGACGACGTCGCGCTTCGCGTGGTGGCCGACCATGCCCGTACCTGCGTCTTCCTGATTGGCGACGGTGTCATCCCGGGCAACGAAGGTCGCGGCTACGTGCTGCGGCGGCTCATGCGCCGCACCATCCGCATGATGCGACTGCTGGGCGCACACGAGGCGACCATGGGCGACCTCGTCGACGCCACGGTCCTCACGATGGCACCGCAGTACCCCGAGTTGAACGACACTGCCAACCGGATCCGGCAGACGGCTGTCGGAGAGGAGTCGGCCTTCCTTCAGACGCTCCGTACGGGGAGCACGATCTTCGACACCGCTGTTGCGGATGTGCGCTCGGGTGGTGGGAGCGAACTTCCCGGCGAGCAGGCCTTCGCCCTCCACGACACGTACGGCTTCCCGATCGACCTGACCCTGGAGATGGCGGCGGAGCAGGGGCTCAGCGTCGATGAGACCGGATTCCGTCGTCTCATGCAGCAGCAGCGCGAGCGTGCCAAGGCGGACTCCCAGGCCCGCAAGGCAGGTGTGGCTGCCATCACGGCCTACCGCGACATCCTGCAGGCCGGCGGCACGACCAGCTTCACGGGCTATGACGAGTCCCTCACCGAGTCGACGGTGATCGGGATCGTGAAGGACGCCGAGACGGTGCCCGCAGCACGTGTGGGTGACCACGTTGAGATCGTGCTCGACCGAACCCCCTTCTACGCCGAGGCAGGCGGCCAGCTCGGAGACCATGGGCGCCTGCGCAGCAGCGAGGGAGCCCTGGTCGACGTCTACGACGTGCAGACCCCGGTGCCCGGCCTCTTCGTCCATCGCGGCGAGGTGCTGGATGGTGAGCTCGTCTCGGGTGCGCGGGTCATCAGCGAGATCGATGCCGCGCGTCGCCGGGCCATCTCCCGGGCGCACACGGCCACGCACATGATCCACCGCGCATTTCGTGAGCGTCTCGGGGACACTGCCACGCAGATGGGCTCCGAGAACGCCCCCGGGCGCCTGCGCTTCGACTTCCCCAGCCCGGCGCCGGTGTCCACGTCCGTGCTCTCGGAGGTCGAG
>JBIIJX010000194.1:0-4698 GCA_044233495.1 Candidatus Nanopelagicales bacterium | reverse complement strand
GTTCTCGTCGACGATCTCGTCGTCACCGCGCAGACGATGACGCAGGACGAAGCCCGCTCGATGGGTGCCATGGCGCTGTTCGGTGAGAAGTACGGCGATCGGGTGCGCGTGGTCTCCGTCGGCGATTGGGCCCACGAGCTCTGCGGGGGCACTCATGCGCAGCGCTCCGGGCAGCTCGGTGTCGTCACCTTCCTGTCCGAGGGGTCCATCGGTGCGGGAGTCCGCCGTGTCGAGGCCCTCGTGGGCACCGACGCGTACCAGTTCCTCGCCCGCGAGCACCTGCTCGTCCAGCGGCTTTCGGAGTTGGTCAAGGCGCCTGCTGACGAGGTGCTCGATCGAGTCGAACGCACCATCGCGTCCCTCAAGGATGCCGAGCGAGAACTGGGCAAGGTCCGCAGCGCCCAGCTCGCCGCGAGTGTCGACGGCATCATCGGCGAGGGCACGGAGATCGGGCCTGTTCGACTGTGGGCGTTCCAGGCACCCGATGGCACCAGTGCCGGCGACCTTCGCGAACTGGCGATGAAGGCGAAGGGCCGCGCTCGACAGGGATCGGCTTCGGTGTTCGTCGGTTTCGCTGTTGCCGATGCGAAGGCGTCGGTAGTTGCGGCCGCCACCCCGGAGGCCATTGCACTCGGGGTGTCCGCTTCGGCGCTCCTGCAGGCCGCGGCTGGGCCCATCGACGGTCGCGGAGGGGGCAAGGAGGAATTCGCCCAGGGTGGTGGCTCGAACACCTCAGGTATCCGCGACGCACTCACCGCCGTGAGCGATCTGGTCCGCGAGCGCGTGGGGGCCTAGCCGTGCGGGCAGGCGTCAGACTCGCCGTCGACGTCGGCACGGTCCGCATCGGCGTAGCGCGGAGCGATGCGACCGGTGCCCTGGCGGTTCCCCTGGAGGCAGTTCGGGCGGGCGCCGGTTCGTTCGACGAGGTCGGCGCCCTCGTGCGCGAGTGGGAGGCCATCGAGGTCATCGTGGGACTCCCGCTGAGCATGAGCGGCGCGGAGGGCAAGGCCGCTGCGGCCGCCCGCGCCTGGGCGGCGAACCTCGCCGAACGCCTCGAGGTTCCGGTACGCCTGGTCGACGAGCGACTGTCCACCGTGCAGGCCCAGCGGGCGCTGCAGGCCGGTGGCCGGTCGACACGCCAGTCGAGATCCCTCATCGACAGCGCCTCCGCTGTCATGGTTCTGCAGGCGGACCTCGACCGTGAGGCTGCGCAGTGCGCGGCGCCGGATGGTCGCGATCGGGGCGGAGGAGGAGTCACAGCGTGAGTCAGCTGGAGTCGATGCTGTCGCCCGGCACGCTGCCGCCGTCGCGGCACCGACGCTCGTGGGCCAAGTGGGTCGCCGGACTCGTGACCGTCGCACTCGCGGCCGCGATGATCGGCTACTCCGTGACGCTGCTGCGCGGAACGTCCGAGCCGGAGACGGAGTTCGTCGGAGACGGTGTCGGCGAGGTCGTCGTGGTCATCGAGCGGGGCGACACCCTTACCCAGATCGGCAGCACGCTCGAGGAGGCGGGTGTCATCAGTTCCGCCGACTCGTTCGTGAACGTCGCGACGGTGGACGAGCGCGCTTCGTCGATAGGTCCGGGACGCTACACGCTGCGGCTCCAGATGGGAGCCCTCGAGGCCCTCGAACTGCTCCTCGATCCGGTCTCGCGCAGGGACAGCCGTCTCGTCCTGCCCGAGGGACTTCGGCTGGATCAGACGATCGAGGCGTCCGTTGCCGCCACCGATATCCCGCGGGCGGACTTCGAGGCGGCACTCGCCCAGACCGCTGATCTGGGCCTGCCCGTCTGGGCCAAGGACCGCCCCGAGGGCTTCCTCTTCCCTGCGACCTACGACATTGCGGGTGACGAGTCCGCGGGCGCTCTGCTGAAGTCCTTCGTCAGCCGCTTCAACCAGGCCAGTGCCGAGGTGGGGCTGGAGGAGCGCGCTGCTGAGATCGGCCTCAAGCCGTACCGCGTGCTGACGATCGCCTCGATCGTCCAGGCCGAGGTGCCTCCTGCCGACTTCCCGAAGGCTGCACGTGTCATCTACAACCGGCTCGAGCAGGGCATGCCGCTGCAGATGGACTCCACGGTGGCCTACGCCCTCGGCATCAACGACATCCAGCTGAACGAGGATCAACTCGCAACGTCCTCGCCCTACAACACCTACGAGAACAGGGGCCTGCCTCCGGGGCCGATCAACTCGCCCGGTGAGGCAGCGATCGAGGCTGCCCTCGATCCAGCCGAGGGCGACTGGCTCTACTTCGTCACGGTGAACCCAGCCACAGGCGAGACGAAGTTCACTGCTGACTACGACGAGTTCCTGGAGTTCAAGCGCGAGTTCCAGAGCAATCTCGCCGACCTCGAGGAATGATCGCGGTCCGCGGTGAGTGACATCAGCGACCATGCCCGACGGCGCGCGGCCGTCATCGGCTCGCCCATCGCGCACTCGCTCTCGCCTGCGCTGCACCGTGCCGCCTACGAGAGCCTGGGCCTGGATTGGACCTACACGGCGATCGATGTCGACGTGCCCGGACTGCCGAGTTTTCTGGCGCAACTCGATGACACGTGGGCCGGGCTGTCGCTCACCATGCCGCTTAAGGAAGGAGTCATTGACTTGCTCGAGGCAGTCGATGACGAGGCCATGCGCCTGCGGTCGGTGAACACGGTGCTGCCGGTCGGTACGGGCTGGCGTGGGACGAACACCGACGTGTACGGCATCACCGAGGCAGTGATCAGCGCCGGATTGAGCGATGCGCCGCGCACTGCCACGCTCCTGGGCGCGGGTGCCACGGCACGCAGTGCCATCGCCGCGCTGTCTCGCCTGGGGGCCGGCTCCGTCGTGGTCTGCGCCCGTCGCATCGAGGCCGCGGAAGAGGTGGCGCGGCTGGGCGCGGAGTTCGGGCTCGCCTGCCGGGTGCGCGGTCTCGACCCTGACCCCGAGGCGGCGGCGGCCGAACTGTTCATCAGCACCCTGCCGGGTGAGACCGGGGCCCCGTGGCAGGAGGCGGCCTCGCGAGCCACGGGCGTGTTGCTGGATGCCTCCTACCACCCGTGGCCCACGCCGCTGGCCCGAGCGTGGGGTGGCAGCGGGATCGCCAGCGGACGCGACATGCTGCTCTGGCAGGCCGTCGAGCAGGTGCGGCTCATGACGGGCCGGGAGCCTGCCGTCGCGGCGATGTCCGCCGCCCTTCCCGCCTGATCCGTCGGCTCGGCATGCCCAGGGGCGTGCCTCGAGCCCGATGCAGAGGCGTCGTGACTGCCTGCCCAAGGTCGTTGCGACCGCCTCTGGAAGGATTCGGGTCATGGTGCGCTGGTTGACGGCAGGGGAATCCCACGGGCCCGCTCTCGTGACGATCGCGGAGGGGCTGCCCGCGGGCATCGAGGTGTCGTCGGCCGACGTCGGACGCGACCTCGCGCGTCGCCGGCTCGGGGCCGGTCGGGGCGCACGCATGAAGTTCGAGCAGGATGCCGTGCGCTTCCTCGGAGGAGTGCGTCACGGCGCGACCCTCGGCGGACCGGTCGCCATCGAGGTGGGCAACTCCGAGTGGCCGAAGTGGGAGCAGGTGATGTCCCCGGATCCGGTGGATGCCGAGGAGATCGCCGCGCTGGCCCGCAACGCACCACTCACACGGCCACGTCCCGGTCATGCGGACCTCGTGGGCATGCAGAAGTACGGCTTCACGGACGCCCGTCCCGTGCTGGAGCGCGCGAGCGCCCGCGAGACGGCCGCTCGCGTCGCGATCGCGGCTGTGGCCCGGGCCTTCCTGCGGCAGGCCGCGGGCATCGAGGTCATCAGTCACATCGTGCGCATCGGCACCGCGGCGGTCCCGGAGGGCACCGGGCTGCCCACCGCGCAGGATGCCGATCAGATCGATGAGAGCCCGGTGAGGTGCTTCGACGCGAAGACGGCGCAGGCGATGGAGGAGGAGATCTCCGCTGCCCACCGTGACGGCGACACGCTCGGCGGCGTGGTCGAGGTGCTTGCCTACGGCCTGCCCCCAGGCTTGGGCAGTCACGTCCACTGGGATCGCCGGCTCGACGCCCGTCTGGCCGCGGCACTCATGGGTATCCAGGCCATCAAAGGCGTCGAGGTGGGCGATGGCTTCGCCCTTGCGGGCGTGCGCGGATCCCAGGCGCAGGATGAGATCGTCGACACTGACGGACGCCTCGTTCGCACGTCGGGCAAGTCCGGCGGCACCGAGGGCGGCATGTCGACGGGGGAGGCACTCCGGGTGCGTGCGGCGATGAAGCCGATCTCCACCATCCCCAAGGCGCTGCGCACGGTCGACGTCTCGACCCGTGAAGCAGCGCCGGCGATCAACCAGCGATCGGACGTCTGCGCCGTGCCAGCGGCTGGGGTGGTGGCCGAGGCGATGGTGCTCATGGTCCTGGCGGACGCGATGCTGGAGAAGTTCGGCGGCGACAGCGTGGAGGAGGTCCGCCGCAATCTCACCGGATACCTCGCGAACCTGTCCATCCGATGACAACGCAAGGTGCCCGCGACCACAGCGGCCCCGTCCTCGTCCTCGTCGGGTCCCCGGGTGCAGGCAAGACGAGCGTCGGCAGGCGAGTGGCTCAACGGCTCGGCCTCCCCTTCGCTGACACCGACGCACTGATCGAGGAGGCGGCCGGCATGCCTGTCGCCGACATCTTCGTCGTGGAGGGCGAGGAGTCCTTCCGCGATCGCGAGGCGGCGACAGTCGCTCAGGC
>JBIIJX010000166.1:0-5635 GCA_044233495.1 Candidatus Nanopelagicales bacterium | reverse complement strand
AGGCCCTCCGCGAGCACTCGGGCGTGCTGTCCCTCGGGGGTGGGGCGATCCTGCGCGACGAGACCCGCGAGCACCTGGCAGGCCACCGAGTCGTGTGGTTGCGCGTGACGGCCGCCGATGCGGCTGCGCGCGTCGGCCTCAACACCGCCCGCCCGTTGCTGCTCGGCAATGTGCGCGGCACCCTCGGTGCGCTGCTGGAGCAGCGCACGCCGCTCTACGCGGAGGTCGCCACTGACGTCGTCGACACCTCCGGTCGGAACCTGCGGCAGGTGGTCGATGAGGTCTCGTCCCTGGTGCGGCCAGACTCGGCGGACGGGAGCGCCCCATGAGCCGCGACATCGTGATTCCCGTCTCGGCGGAGCACGACTACGACGTCGTGATCGGCCGCGGCCTCCTCGGCCACCTGCCGCGGATGCTGGCAGGTGCAGCCCGGGTCGCGATCATCCACCCGGGTGCCTTGGTCGTGACGGCTGAGGCCATGCGTGCGGATCTGGCCGACCACGGTTTCGAGGTCACGATGATCGAGGTCCCCGAGGCGGAGGACCAGAAGACCGCCGAGGTGGCCGCCTTCTGCTGGACGGCCCTCGGCACCGCAGGCTTCACGCGCAGTGATGCCGTGGTCGGTCTCGGGGGAGGGGCCACCACCGATCTGGCGGGCTTCGTGGCGGCGACCTGGCTGCGTGGCATCCGTGTGATCCAGGTGCCCACGACCTTGCTCGGCATGGTCGACGCCGCAGTCGGCGGCAAGACGGGCATCAACACTGCCGCCGGCAAGAACCTCGTCGGCTCGTTCTGGAGTCCGCGGGGAGTGCTGTGCGACGTCACCGCACTCGAGACGCTGCCGCGCAATGACCTGCTGGCCGGAATGGCCGAGGTGGTGAAGGTCGGATTCGTCCGCGACATCTCCATCCTCGACGATGTCGAGTCGCGTCCGAGCGCAGCGACGGACCCCTCCGACGACCTGCTGACGGACCTGATCCGGCGGGCGGTTCAGGTCAAGGCGGACGTCGTCAGCGGCGACTTCCGGGAGACGTCGGCCACGATGGGTGACGGTTCCCTCGGTCGGGAGGTGCTCAACTACGGTCACACCTTCGGCCACGCGGTCGAGCGTCGCGAGCGCTACCGCTGGCGCCACGGCGCGGCAATATCCGTCGGCATGGTGTTCGTCGCGGAGCTCGCCGGGCTGGGTGGCCGATTGAGCGAGTCCGAGGTCGAGCGGCACCGATCCGTCCTGACGTCCTTGGGCCTGCCGACCACCTATCCGGCGGGCCACTGGGACGAGCTGATGGCCGCCATGTCCGTCGATAAGAAGGCCCGGGGCTCCCTGTTGCGGTTCGTCGTCCTGAACGGCATCGGCAACCCGGGAATCTGGGCCGGCCCCGACCCGACGTTCCTCGCCGCCGCGTACGACGCCGTATCCCGGTGACCTGATCGACTCTCGGGTCGGGTGCGCCGTGGGAGCTGTGGCCGTCCATCAGGGGTAGTCTGCGGCGCGTGGTGAACGTCCTGGTCCTCAATGGCCCCAACCTCAATCGCCTGGGCTCCCGCGAGCCCGACGTCTACGGGCATGCCACGCATGACGACCTCGCGGCCGCCTGCCGCGAGACAGCGGCCGACGTGGGCCTGACTGTTGATGTCCGGCAGACCAACGACGAAGCAGAACTCATCCGGTGGCTGCACGAGGCAGCCGACGCGGCGACTCCCGTCGTGCTCAACCCGGCCGCGTTCACCCACTACTCATACGCCGTGCGCGATGCCTGCGCCATGCTCACCGCGCCGCTGATCGAGGTGCATCTGTCGAATCCGGCCGCCCGCGAGGAGTTCCGTCACACCTCCGTCGTCTCGGGGGTGGCCACCGGCACGATCGCCGGGCTGGGTCTGGATTCCTACCGCCTGGCCCTGCGAGCGGTGGCCGGGCTGCTGGATCGGTAGTCCGTGGATCACGCGGGGCGCCGAGCCCGCCTCCGTCGGGTGATCGCCGAGAGCGATCTGAGCGGGCCTGTTCTGGTATCCGACCTTGCCAACGTCCGGTATCTGACGGGGTTCGCCGGGAGCAACGCCGTTCTGAGTCTGGGGGCCGCCCCGGAGGATGACCTGCTCGGCACGGACGGCCGGTATGTCGATCAAGCCGCGTTGGAGTGCCCGGATCTCGACACCGTCATCGACCGTGTCACCCTACGAGCGGTGGCGGAGCGGACCGTCTCGATGAGCGGTGACCGCCGCATCCTGGTCGAGTCATCCCTGTCGGTGTCCGCCGCGGATGAACTTCGCAGCCTCGGTTGCGAACCCGTCACCATGCCTTCGTTCATCGAGGAGGCGCGGGCGGTGAAGGATGCGGACGAGCTGGCGGTGCTGCAGCGCGCCTGCGAGATCACCTCGGCGGCCTTCGCCGTTCTCGCGCAGGAGATCCGCGTGGGCGACACCGAGGTGGGTGTGGCCCGCCGCCTCGAGCAGCTGTTCGGCGAGCTCGGAGCCGAGGACCGCGCCTTCGCCACGATCGTCGCGACTGGCGCGCACTCGGCCATCCCGCATCACCAGCCCGCTCCGGTCCCGCTGCTCGAGGGCGACCTCCTCGTCATCGATGCCGGTGCCCGCGTGGCCGGGTACCACGCAGACATGACGCGCACGTTCGTGGTGGGGCGATCAGCCCAGCCGTGGCAGGCAGACCTGCATGAGGCGGTGCGGCAGGCGCAGAGCGCCGCCATCGCGGAGTGCCGACCCGGGATGGCGGCTTGTGAGATTGATGCGGCTGCCCGCGGACCCTTGCGCGCGGCCGGTCTGGAGGAGCGCTTCACGCATGGCCTCGGGCACGGGGTGGGATTGGTGATTCACGAGGCGCCGGGGATCAGCGCCCGCGCCATGGGTAGCATTCAGACCGACATGGCGTTCACCGTCGAGCCCGGGGCATACCTGCCAGGGCAGGGCGGCGTTCGCATCGAAGACACCCTCGTCGCCCACGACGCTGGGCCGCGCGCGCTCACGTCGGGCTCGCCCGAGCTGACCGTCGTAGGCGCCTGATCACCTGGGAGCAGGGCACGTGGCCACCACGAACGACCTCAAGAACGGACTCGTCCTCAACCTCGACGGCCAGCTGTGGACCGTCGTGGAGTTCCAGCATGTGAAGCCGGGCAAGGGCGGTGCCTTCGTGCGGACCAAGCTGAAGAACGTCCTGTCGGGCAAGGTCGTCGACAAGACGTTCAACGCCGGGACCAAGGTCGAGACGGAGACGGTTGACCGCCGCGACATGCAGTACCTCTACCGGGACGGTGAGGACTGGGTCTTCATGGACACCACGTCCTACGAGCAGTTCGCCGTGCCGGACTCCGTCGTCGGGGACTCCTCGAAGTTCCTGCTGGAGAACCAGGTCGCCAACATCTCCGTGCACAACGGAAGCCCGATCATCTGCGAGCTCCCCGCCTCCGTCGAGCTGATGATCACCTACACCGAGCCTGGCCTTCAGGGCGATCGCTCGTCTGCGGGAACCAAGCCTGCGACGCTCGAGACCGGTGCTGAGATCCAGGTCCCGCTGTTCATCGACTCGGACACCAAGGTCAAGGTCGACACCCGCGACGGGTCGTACCTCGGCCGCGTCAACGACTGACGGAGCCGTTCATGTCCGCCCGCAGCAAGGCCCGCAAGCGAGCCCTCGACGTGCTGTTCGAGGCCGATGCTCGTGGTGTCTCTGCGCTCGACGTGCTGAGCCAGACCCAAGAGCGTCGACACGCGGACGGTCACGCGGCGATGAATCCCTACGTCGATGTCCTGGTCAGGGGAACGGCCGTGCACCAGGAGCAGATCGACGAGCTGCTCAGCAGCTACTCCATGGGGTGGGCCGTCGATCGGATGCCCGCCGTGGATCGATCGATCCTGCGGCTGGGCGCCTATGAGGTGCTCTGGGGCACCGAAGCGCCGGAGGCGGTCGCCATCGCCGAGGCGGTGGCGCTCGCAGCCGCGCTGTCGACGGACGAGTCGCCGTCCTTCGTCAACGGCCTGCTGGGCCGCCTGCTCGAGCTCAAGCCGCGGCTCGCGATCGACCCGTCCGGTACGCCAGCGGCGGACCCGGCCGCTTCCTGAGGCCCGTCGTCGCGTAGTGGCGCTGGCGGAGGCTACATGGCTGGGTAGGCCGACATCGTCAGGCTGGTGACCCCGTCCGCCTGCCCGGCAATCACGCTGATGATGAGCTGGCTGGAGGAGTACTCGCGCAGGATCGAGCCGTCGAATTCGGAGTCGGACTGCAGTGAGTAGCCCGCACCCTCGAGTTGGGCGCCGTAGGCGTCCGCCGCGGCTGCCGGATCACCATCGGTCGTCCACGACGCCGTGGCTGTGCCGTCCGCGGCAGACGAGACCATGATGAGGGTTCCGTCATAGAGCGGGATGTTCGACGGCCAGTTGTCCGGGACGGCAACACCCTCGCCGATGGCCATCTGGTTTCCCTCGTCATCCGTCATCGTGATGCCCTCGTCGTCGATAGCGACATCACCGCCCATGGCCTCTTCCATGGCCTGTTCGGTCACCGTCTCGGCGACACCTCCGCAGGCCGTGAGGGCGATCACCGCAGTCGCGGCGGCGGCAAGGGCCATCGCGGCCCTGCGGGTTGATGTGAACATGCTGACTCCCTCCGGTGGCGGTATCGACGAAGCTAGCAGTCGTGGATGGTTGATCGCGGGTCGTGGACCGAGCCTCTGGTCACTGTCTCCAATCACAATCAGCAATAAGATTCCTACCGCCCACCACTGCCTGCAGATCCTCCTCCCCCGTTTCAGCATCAGGGTCGAGCATGGGGGTCAGGGTGAGGGTGAGGGCGGGGGTGTCGCCTTCGACGGCCGTGACGGTCAGACCCGCACACAGTGCGTGAGGGGGGACAGACGGGTCTCATTTGCATGCGCTGGGAAGGGTGCTCTCCCGTTACCTACTCGTCGTGCCGGGGACCTCACCGAAGTGATCGGCGATCAACCATGGTCACGTTCACCACCGATACACGCCATCCCATTCGCCAAACATCCCCCCCGAGACGGCGGCGAGTTGTTCGTCGCTCATGGCAGCAGTGTCGAGCATGGGGGGCAGGGTCAGGGTGAGGGCGGGGGTGTCGCCTTCGACGGCGGTGACCGTGAACCAGTCGGGTAGGTCCAGGCCAGCGGCAGCGAGTACTGCTCGTGGGTCGGTGAGGAGTCGTTCGCGGGCGGCTGCGTTAGTCATGGCGGGAGCGAGGGCGGTGAGGAAACTCTGTGCGTCCATGGGATCTCCTGTCGTCACCAGTCACGGTAGCAACGCAGACCACCCCCGGGGACCTCATCAAAGTGAGCAGCGATCAATCACGCCCGTACACGCTCACACCGCACACCACCACTATGAGGGGGTTAGCCAACCACGCCCACTCACTTGCTCTCTAACAAGGAGGTTGAATCTTCCAGCCACCTGAAACTCCCGCGAGTTGTTCGTCGCTGATGGCATCAGGGTCAAGCATGGAGGGCAGGGTGAGGGTGAGGGCGGGGGTGTCGCCTTCGACGGCCGTGACCGTGAACCAGTCGGGGAGGTCCAGGCCAGCGGCTGCGAGTACTGCTCGTGGGTCGGTGAGGAGTCGTTCGCGGGCGGCTGCGTCAGTCATGGCCGGTGCGAGGGCGGCGAGGAAGCTCTG
>JBIIJX010000063.1:0-11494 GCA_044233495.1 Candidatus Nanopelagicales bacterium | reverse complement strand
CAAGGGACGAGGTCAACACCCTCTTCCGCAAGCGCGCTGCCGTTGGCGGCATTCCGGCGAAGTCGCTGTGGAGCTCATCGCAGAGCAGTCACTTCGCGACCTACGCCTGGGGGCAGCTGCTGGTGAGCGAGGGTCTCTACATCGGCAGCTACAAGGGATACCAGGGAATGGTGCGCCCGATCCGCGCCTTCTGATCCAAGGTCTCGACTGACATTCGAGGAGAGAGCGCTGCATCGTGGATCAGAACCACGCGTAGGGTGAGATGCCGACGCTGGACGCGACGCGACCCGTGGCTCCGAGCAGTCGGAATGAGTGGAGCCAGCGGCTGAGTACCCCCTAGATGCCGCCCTGGGTCGCAGGGTCCCTTGCGGGCTTTCCTGACGCGAGCCACGCTACTGCTGCGAACGCGGAGACAATGGCCAGCGGCACCAAGGCGATGATGGCGTAGGTGACCCACACAGGAACAGGCTCGGCGGTGCCGGCATAGAAGGCAGTCACGGAAGCGTTCAAGACGATGAGGAGCAGGACGAGCGCGACGGGGACTGCGGCCAGCGCGACAATCCAGGCGAGCACGGCCCCCTTCACCGGCCCACGCTGCCGCGAGCGTCCGATCGCCAGAAGAGGCACGCCGACGAACCATGACGGAGTGACGATCGCCAGTCCGATGGGGATCATGACGGATGCCAAGCCCGTTGCTACCCCCATGGCCACCAGTGAGTCGAAGAAGAGGATGTACGCGGCCACCACGAACGTGACGATCAGGGTCAGTGCGATGAGCAGGACGCCGCTGATCACCAGGCCCCTACCCTTGCGCGCGGTGTCGGACATCTCGACGCCCTTTCAGGAACGGCCCTGGAGCCTCTGTGCACATCATGCCGAAGGTCTGCGTGCTCATCCGCTCATCTGCTCAGCATCGAGCGTGTCGCCCCTCGCAAGCCGGGCAGTGGAAGCTCAACGGGATCGCGATTTCCGGTGATCTCCTTCCCAGTGGCCGAAGGAAGGGTTGCCGATGACGTGGAATGTGCGCTGCTTCGGAATGCCAAGGATTGCGGTGTCGCGCGCGCTGCCGACTTCGTGGCTCCCACATGTTCGCGGCCCCGCCGGTGGATTTTGGCAGTCGAGCCGCGACAGGTCACCCATCGGTGCAGTCACGCCGAGTGGCTCACTCGATGCCGGGTTGGCTCACCTGGTTTGGGATACGATCACGGTCGACGAAGACTGACGAAAGATGAGCCCTAGGGCTCGGCTCGGTGCTTGAAGCCGAAGGGTGGGTGCGCGATGAATCGTGTGGGCCATGGGTCCTTGACGAAGTGGGCGTGGGAGCGCGGTAGCCGATCCCGTCTGGGGTTCCTGCGTCACCTGGCCATCGGTTTCGTCTCGATCATGGTTGTCGGCACCGTGGCGCCGGCCAGCGCCCTCGCCGCGCCAGAGGGAGAGTTCACGATCTTCCACCTCGGCAACGCCTGCTTTCCTGCTGCCGCCAGCTCAGGGATCTCGATGTCGGAGGTGGGATCACAACGGGCTTCGCGTGCATCTCAGCCGTCGGCGAGCGATACGTCATGCGCGTTCACCACAAGCGGCTTTGCTGCCAACACGATCGCTGCTGGTCCTGACGGCAACATGTGGTTCACCAACAACGCCAACAACTCCATTGGAGTCATCACCCCCAAGGGCTCGGTGAAGTACTACCCAGTGCCCACCGACTCAAGTCAGTCGATGGGGTCGGGCATGTTGGGCCTGGCTGCAGGCCCCGATGGCAACATGTGGTTCACCGGCTTCTATGCAAACTTCGTCGGGAAAGTCACCCCCGATGGTGTTGTCACGTTGTACCCAGTTCCGGTGCCGGACGCACATCCTCAGGCCATCACCGCAGGTCCCGACGGCAACCTCTGGTTCACGCTGGACTTCGCCAACGGCATCGGGCGCATCACGCCTGACGGGGTCATCACGGTGTTCCCGGTTCCTGCCCCCGGGATAACCGGCGTTACGACCGCAAGCGATTGCCTCATGTGCCCGCTGTTCATCACGGCCGGCCCGCTGGACAGCCTGTGGTTCACCATTCCCGCTGCCAACCTGATCGGCCGGATCACCGTCGACGGAGTGATCACGACTTATCCGGTGAAGACAGTGACACCGGCGTCCACTCTGAATTCCACCCCGACCATCGCGAACCTCACGACGGGCGCCGATGGCGACATCTACTTCACGCAGACCCTCGACAGCAAGGTCAGCAGCATGACCCTGAAAGGGGCGGTGACAGACTTCGCCCTGCGCGCTGGCTCGCAGCCCGGATCGATCACGCCCGGACCTTCGGACACGCTGTGGTTCAGTGAACTTGCAGGTAACTCCCTCGGCAGCATCGTGGTGCCGGGGGCAAAGGCTGCGGCAAAGATCAGGCAGTACCGCATACCAGCCGCCAACTCGATGCCCACCGCAGTCGCCACCGGTGCAGACGGCAATGTCTGGTTCATGAACGTCGTCACCGTGTCACCCAATGTGCGCAACGTGCAGGTGGGCTATGTCACGACTGGCTACGGCAGGCTTCTCTCTGCCAAGGTCTCCGGAAATCCAAAGCCGGGCTCGAAGTTGACCTGCACCAAGGCCGAAGCGAACACCTGGCCGGCTGTGAGGACTCGCTACCACTGGCTGCGTGATGGTCGAGTCATCCTCGGCGAGGACAAGAAGTCCTTCACGCCTGCCAAGAGGGACCAGGGCGCCAAGGTCTCCTGCCGTGTCTCCGTCACCTATGGCGTGAATCTGAACCAACTCGGCGCAACCTCCAAGGCTGTCACGATTCAGAGGTAGGCCGTAGCGTGTTCGGGCAGCCGCGGTCCACGGCCGGTAGCCGCTGGCCCAGAACGTAGGCGTTGGCCACACGGTTGACACAGGTCGACTGTGGGATCAGCCACGTCACGTGCTGACCTCCTGCATATGTGACGGTCCGAGACTGAGGGAACGCGCGCGACATGCGGGCGGTCCACTGCACGACGGTGGATCCATCACGCGAAGCGCCGAGCACCAGCACAGGCACATCGGAGCCTGCCCCCTTGATGAGCGGCACTGGGTCCGGCTCGAAGGTGAAGCCGGCACAGTTCGTGGCGTACGAAGTGGTCAGGGTGCCGCCATAATCCGGGGCAAGACGCACCTGGCCACGTACAGCGGAGATCATCCGAGCGACGGAGGGCCGACCCGGATAGTCCAGGCAGTTCACGGCAGCGAAGGCGCCGCCGGCGTTGGTGTTCTCGGCCCTGCGCAGCTTTCGGACCAGCTCGGAAAGTGATTGAGCCGCGTCAGAGGTGCTGGCGGCATTTCCTGTCACGACGGCGTGAGCGAGGTCGATGACCTTCGCGATCGTCTCGTACGATTCTTGACTCGCGACGTAGGTATAGACGAAGTCGGCCAGCACCCACCGGTCGAGCACCTCGCCGCCCGGGAGCGCCACCGTCCGTTGATCCAGGACGGCCTGCAGGTCGCGCCACTGGGCATCCGCGGCGGGAAAGGCATTGGCGAAGGAAGCGTAGGCCTGGTCCGGACCGGCTCCGCCCTCGGTCAAGGACAGCATGGTCGAGGCGGGATCGATTGAGCCGTCCAGTACAACCGCCCGCACCCGGTCTGGGAAGTTCAGCGCATAGACGTACCCGATTCGGGTGCCGTAGCTCATGCCCCAGTAGGTGAGCTGCTCATCGCCGACTGCCTGCCGCAGCCGGTCGAGGTCCTGGACCACCTCGTTCGTGCCCATGTGTTCGATGAAGGACGCGTTGGCCCGCTGGCAGGCGCGGTTCGCTTCCGCCATCACCCGGTGAAAGCCGCGGACCACGACCGGCCAGTCCACCGCGCCCGTGGCGGGACGGTCCGGGAAGGATTCGGGGCAGTCGCGCAGGACTGGTCGGGTGGCCCCGATCCCTCTCGGGTCCCACGTGACCAGGTCGAAGCGTTGCTTGACCTCCTTGGGCAGGAGGCTCCAGATGTCGGGCAGGACGTCCAGGCCGGCTCCGCCGGGTCCTCCCGGATTGAAGATCAGCGAGCCGATCCGCTGGTCCGGCGTGCCGGTGCTGGCATGCCGAGCCACAGCCAGGCGGAAGCTCCCGGCCCCGGGGTCGTGGCGGTCCATGGGCACGATCAGGGTTGCGCAGTCGAAGCCGCCCTTGCGCAGCCCCTCCTCCGCGCAGGGGACCCAGTCGAGGGTGGCGGCCGCCACGGTCGCGGGAGCCGTCGACGCGGAGGGGCCGGAAGGGGCTGCCGACGCACCTGGGGCGCCCCATGCGGCCATGCCGATGACGGCGCACACGGCCGCCGTGAGTGGGGATCGCTTCACCATGTGTCGTCGGGTCATGTGGCCAGTATGGCGTCGACGAGCCCGCGAGGGTCGACGAGCCCGCGAGGGAGCGAGCGTGGCCGTCGTGCTGTGTCGGCTTGCTCCCGTCGCTCAGGCCGGCCACCACAGCGATGCAGCACCCTCGACGACGTGTCCCACGAACGGATGACAAAGCTGTGTCCCACGAACGGATGACAGGGCCGCGTCCCACTAAGGGATGACGCGTGGACGGTGGTTCGGGCGGCGGAAGAAATGCACAATCGAAGGACCCGCCCCGCCCGCCGGAACCCTGACACCCATGAATCAGCGCCTGCGAGTTCACCGTGCCCCCCGGGGGGTGCGGCGATTCTGGTTGGGCGCCCTGACGGTGCTGATCACCGTGTCCTTCCTGGCGAGCGACCTGGGCGCCAGCGTGGCGTGGGCGTCCAGCGACGCGCCTTCATCAGAGCTCGAGAGTGCTCCTGACAGTTCGACGGCGACGCCGCCGTTGCCAGACGACGGCATCGACATCGCGGCGGACGTCGAGGACGCGTGTCTCCGCGATCCACAGCGGATGGACGGATCGCCCTCGCCGTCGGAGTCTGCTGGAGAACCCTCGGCGGATGTGGAGCCGTCGACAGACCCCACACCTACGCGTACCGAATCCTCCCCTGCCGTGCCACCGTCGGGCAGTCCGGAGCCGGATCCGCCGAGGTCCGCTACGCCGACCGCTGGTCCAGGCGCCCCAGCCTCGTCACCCGGTGCGGAATCACCCGGTGCGGAATCGGTGCCATCGGCTGACACCGAGACCTCAGTCCGCGACATGGAATCCGACTCACGTGTGCGATCCGTGACGACGAGCAAGAACGACCCTGCAGCGGACGCCGGGCCCACCCTGACGACCGCATCCGTGGAGCCGAGTGACGGGTCCGCAACCGCGGCACCGCCGGAAGGAGGCACCCCCTCGGCCGTGGTGGCATCGCCGTCGGCGGATGAGTCGGGTGCCAGCCCAGACCCCTCGGCCACACCGAGTCCCACCGACAGCCCGGTCGAGCCCAGCGACCCTGACGGATCGGCGCCCACCCCGACTGCGCCCCAGTCAGCGTCCCCCTCGCGCTCGCCAAGCCCGGCGCCCACCCCGACTACCTCGCAGGACGACACAGGCGTGTGTCCCCCCGCTCCCACCGGCCTGAGTGCCGAAGGTGCGGACAACTCCGTCATCGTCACCTGGGATCCGCCCGAGGACCGCGGAGTGGAGGCTGCGGCCATCCCTGCAGTGACCACCTACCGGGTCACCGTCGCACCGGTGGGCCGCGTCGTCGAGGTCGTCGCCCCAGCAACCTCAGCCTCCATCCTGGGTCTGCGGAACGGCGTCGAAGTCTCGATCACGGTGACGGCGGTCAACGAGAACGGTGAGAGCGACCCCGCCGGACCTGTGCTCGCCGTACCGACCAGTGGAGCCGGTGATGTCTCTCGACTCATCGTCGAGTACGCGAACGGAGTGGATCCCCTCGCCGGAACAGGTGAGGCGACGGGGTCCGAACGGATCGATGAGGTGGAGCTGCAGCCGGGGCGTGACCTTGGCGATGGGCTGCGCACGGTCGAGCTGAGCGAGCCGGTATCCCTGGAGGAGGCTCAGGAGATCGCTGCCGAACTCACCGATGATCCTCGGGTCGTGTCGGCTGAGCCGGATCAGATCGTCACGACGGCGGGATTCCCGGAGACCGCACCCAACGACACCTCGTTCGCGGAGGCGCAGTGGAATCTCTGGGGCACTTTCGGCATCGGTGCGGCAACCTCACCGTCGACGATGACGACCGCCTATGCGGAGTCCCAGGGCGCTGATGTCCGCGTTGCCGTCATCGACACGGGCATCACCCCTCATGCCGATCTCGCCGATCGCCTCGTGCCCGGGTTCGACTTCGTCTCCGACTACCCGGAGCTCGCCGCTGTTCGTGACCCCGACGCCGTCCTCGTCGGCACCCCCGGCGAGGACACCCCCGGCGAGGACACCCCCGGCGAGGACACCCCCGGCGAGGACCCCCCCGGCGAGGACACCCCCAGCGAGGACACCCCCAGCGAGGACACCCCCAGCGAGGACACCCCCAGCGAGCCAGCAGCGGGGTCCCCGTCAACCGCCCCTGACATCGCGGAATCGGCCTCGCCCGCAACGCCCGCGCCTTCGTCATCCGTCGACTCCGCGTCTGCCGCAGCCGCGTACGCAGCTGTCCCCTCGGCAAGCGCGAGATCCGGGACGGCCGCCGCCTCGCGCTCCGCGTCCAGCAGCACTGTGAGCTTCGACGGGGACTACGTCGATCCGGGGAGATTCGGCGGAGTGGGCTGGGATCCCAACCCTGAGGATCCAGGCGACTGGCGCGCTTCGGCACCGGCTCGGGGCAGTTCATGGCACGGCACGAGCATGGCGGGCGTCATCGGTGCCGAGGCCAACAACGGTGCCGGCATCGTCGGTGTCGCGCCGAAGGCCCGCATCCAGCCGATCCGCGCACTGTCGTGGCGTGGCGGACTGCTGTCCGATGTGGCGGCATCCATCACCTGGGCGTCCGGCGGAACGGTTCCCGGAGTGCCAGGCAACCCGATGCCGGCGAATGTCATCAACCTGTCCTTCGCGACCTACGGCATGTGCACACCGGCCCTGCAGACTGCTATCGACGGCGCAGTTGCACGCGGGGTCACGGTCGTTGCGGCAGCAGGCAATGCGAATGACGATGTCCGCCAGTACGCGCCCGCGAACTGCGAGAACGTGATCGCCGTCGGAGCCTCCGATCGCAGTGGCAAGCGCGCCGCATACTCCAACTACGGCCCGGGCATCGACGTCTCCGCTCCGGGCGGCGATCTGAACGGCGATGGCACCGCGGGTGTCTACACACTGTCGAACAGCGGCGTGCAGGCGCCGGCCAGCGATTCCTACACCCGGGTCCAGGGCACCTCGGTGGCCGCCGCGCATGTCACCGGTGCTGTCGCCCGACTCCTCGAGCTGAATCCGGAGGCCGATCCCGCGCTCCTGCGCTTCCTGGTCACGGGGTCGAGTTCGACGAAGAGGTTCGCGGACGGCATGTGCGACCCCGATCCCACGAAGTCGTGCGGGTCAGGCATCGTGCAGATCGCCTCGACGTCGTTGACCAAGACGTTCAGCTACACCGGATCGGCACAGACGTGGACGGTGCCGGTGGGCGTCACATCCGTCTACGTGGAAGCGCTGGGCGCAACCGGCGGCCTGGGTGGCTACGGCTCCCGAGGCGGCGCTCGCGTGCAGGGCACGCTCCCGGTCACGCCGGGAGAAACGCTCACCATCCACGTCGGCGGTGCAGGTGCCGCCGGCTCGGCTGGAGCTGCGGGTGGATGGAATGGCGGCGGTAGCGGACAGGGCACCTATGGCGCCGGAGGCGGCGGTGCCACCGACCTGCGCCAGAGCGGCACTGCCGCCGCCAACCGGGTCATCGTCGCCGGCGGTGGTGGCGGTGGTGGCGCCTGGGGCGCAGGTGGCAGCGGTGGGTACCCGAGCGGAAGTGCCGGAGCCCTGTGTACCTCGGCGGCCGGCACCTCATGCGCGAACAACAGCACGGGCGGAACGCAGTCTGCTGGCGGTGCGAACGGCATCGGCTCGAACACCTCCGGGTCCAACGCAGGTGGTGGCGGTGGAGGCTACTTCGGCGGAGGCGCCGGAGCCACGAACGCCGGCGGCGCTGGTGGCTCGAGTTTCACCGCTGCCGCCGTCACCTCCGTCACCCACACGGCACAGGCGAACTCGGCGTTCGGGGCGCACGGCTCCCTGACACTCACGGCCACCGTGGCGAGCCTGGCGCCCCGGGACATGACCGCCATGGCTTTCCAGAGGGAGATCGACCTCACGTGGACGCCATGGTCCTTCGATGCGGTTCGCGGCTACCGGGTGGCGTGGGGAACCTCATCGGGCAGCCTCACGAACTCGTTCGACATCCCGGATGCCGCCACCAGCGGCTTCACATTCTCCGGGTCGGTGGTGAGAATCACCAACAAGGCCGTGACGTCGAACGTCGCGACACTGACGACCTCCACGGCCCACGGCCTGACGTCAGGGCAGAGTGTGCGGCTCGCAGGAGTCGATGCCAATCTGGATGGCACCTACTCGATCGCCAGCGTGCCGTCACCGACGACTTTCACCGTTGCGAGAACCACCGCCAATATCGCCTCGACGGCGCTGATCCCGAACGGAACCGTGCAGCGCACGCTCAACCTGTCGTACGGGACCACCTACTACTTCCAGTTGGCTGCGATCTACGCCGATGCGACCCAGCCGTCCTGCACCCCGAGCTGCATCTCCGAATACACATCAGAGCTCTCCGCGACGCCGACTTTCACCACCGCGCGGACCTTCCGATACACAGGCGCCGCGCAGACGTACACCGTGCCGGCCGGCGTGACCTACCTGCGGATCGACGCCCGCGGGGCCGCGGGGGCGGACACGACGCTTGGCGGCACCTACTACGGCGGCAACGGCGGCCGCGTCCTCGCGAGCGTTCCCGTGACGCCGGGCGAGACCCTCAACATCTACGTCGGCGGGCGCGGCGGCTCGACGAGCTCCTTCACCGCCGGCTGGAACGGCGGCGGTGCGGGCCACCCCACCGCCGATGGGGCAGGCGGGGGTGGTGGCGCGTCCGATGTGCGCCGTGGCGGCACGGCACTCGGCACCCGCATCCTCGTCGCCGGTGGCGGCGGTGGAGCCGGGTACTACGCGAATGGTGGCGCCGGTGGTGCTTCGACGGGGGCGAGCTCGACGTACGGCGGGACGACGGCTGCCGGCGGATCGCAGACCGCGGGAGGAAGCACGATCGGCATCGGCGCGAACTACGGCGGCGCCTATGCCGGTGGTGGTGGTGGTGGGTACTGGGGCGGCTACTCCAGCAACACGCACACCGGTGGCGGCGGCGGTTCGAGCTGGGTGAGCACCGCCGCACTGAGCGGCTCGGATGCTCGCACCATTCGCGTCACGGTCAATGAGCAGGGCGCGGGCGCCGCAGGAACCGATGGCACGGTCACCATCCTGGTCCCCGAGTCCACCACCCTTCCGGCACCCACGGGGTTCACGGCGCAGGGCTACCAGCGCTACGTGGATCTGGGCTGGACACCGAGCACGATCGAGGCCGTGACGGGCTACCGGATTCGTTACGGGACGACGTCGGGCAGTTACTCGACGAGCTTCGACCTTATGGATCCGGCGGCGACTGGCTTCAGTCACATGGGCAGGCCGATTGCGATCACCTCGCGCTCGTTGACATCGAACGTGGCATCGATCACGACGGCTGCCGCCCATGGATTCAGCGTCGGCCAGTCCGTCTCGGTCACTGGCCTCGGGGCAGCCTTCGACGGCGTCTATGTGATAGCGAGTGTCCCCAGTGCGACCACGTTCACTTTCGCGCGGACTAATGCCAACATCGCATCCGCTGCGGATTCCACAGGCCTCGTGCAGCGCAACCTCAATCTCGCACTATCGACGGTGTACTACTACCAGATCGCTGCGATCTACACGGACCTCACCCAGTCATGCACCACGTCATGCGTGTCCAGCTACTCCAGCGAGGTGAGTTCGAGCACGATCTTCACCCGTTCGACCACGTTCGCCTATACCGGTGGTGTCCAGACGTACACCGTCCCCGATGGCGTCACGTCCATTCGCGTGAGCGCGCGTGGCGGCTCAGGCGCCCCCGCGACCGGCACGTATCAAGGTGGGCGTGCAGGTCGTACGGAGGCCACGATCCCGGTCACTCCGGGGGAGCGGCTCAGCATCTACGTCGGCGGAGCCGGTTCGGGCACCACGGGCGGCTGGAATGGCGGTGGGACGTCCTCAGGATCGGGCTTCGCCGGCGGCGGTGCGACCGACATCCGTCGCAACGAGTTCGCGGTGACGAACAAGGCTCTGTCGTCGAACACTGCGACGCTGACCACGTCGGTGGCGCACGGGTTCCGGGTGAACGACCAGGTGGTCGTGGCAGGTGTCGACGCCACCTTCAACGGCACTTACACCGTGACCTCGGTGGGCAGTACGACGGTTTCGTACGCGAGGACGGCCGCCAATGTGGCGTCGTCGGCGGTGTCGGGCGGCACGGTACGCGGCCCGTCGACGTGGAGCACGGAAGCCTCCCTGGCCACACGTGTGGTGGTTGCCGGCGGTGGAGGTGGTGCGGGAGCCTCCGGTGCCGGAGGCAGTGGTGGGGGACTGAGCGGGCTCAACGGCGGCGGAGTGGCGAACACAGGTCTCGGCGGGACGCAGACCTCTGGCGCCTCGCTCGGCTCAGGGTCTGCATCCGTTGGCACGAACACCGGTGCTGGTGGTGGCGGCTACTACGGGGGCACCGGCGGACGCTGGACCGGGACCGGTGGTGGTGGCGGATCCGGATTCACCGCCGGAACGGTCACGCATGTGTCCTACGGACTCGACTGCCAGGGCTGTGACGGCAGCGTGACCGTCAGCGTCCCGATGACGGCGACGATGTCCGTGCCCGCGAGCCTTGCGGGGACCCCCTTTCAGCGCAGCGTGGACCTCACCTGGGAGGTGCCGACCGAGGATGCGCTCGCCGGCTACCGGATTCGGTGGGGAGCCGAGCCCACCGCACTGACGAACGTCATCGACGTGTGGGATCCGGCCCAGACTACATTCCGGCACCAGAGCCAGACGGCGGTGCCAGTCACCACCAAGGCGCTCACGTCGAACGTCGCGACGCTCACCACGTCGACTTCACACGGTCTGGCGGTGGGCAACTCGGTGGTGGTCGCGGGCGTCGACTCGACGTTCAATGGGACCTACACGGTGACGGCTGCTACCGCGACAACGTTCTCCTATGCCAAGACCGCGGCGAACGTCGCGTCCACGGCCTTGACCAATACGGGGCTCGCTCAGCGGGAGTTGAACCTTCCCATCGGCCGGACCTTCTACTACCGGATCGCCTCGATCTACTCGGACACCACAGCATCGTGCGGAGGCACCTGCCTCTCAGCGTTCTCGTCCATGATCTCGGCGCAGACTGCGTTCTCCCAGTCGACTGCATTCTCCTACACCGGTGCGCCGCAGACCTTCGTGGTCCCCTCGGGCGTGACCTCCATCCAGGTGGATGCGCAGGGTGGTCAGGGTGCTGGTGCGAACGCCTCGGGAACGACGTACACGGGTGGTCTGGGTGGTCGGGTGCAGGCGACGGTGCCGGTGAC
>JBIIJX010000062.1:0-11517 GCA_044233495.1 Candidatus Nanopelagicales bacterium | reverse complement strand
GCTCGACGGCGTCGCTGTGCACGAGGACGACGTCGCCTACATCACCGGCGGGGTCGAGGCGCCGGGCCCCTCCGGCGGACTGGCGCGCCTGCTGCGTCGCGGCCCCACCTCCCGTTTCGAACCCGTCGACGTCAGCGAGGTCCTCACGGACGCACAGCTCCTGCCGATCGCCGGCGGCGTACGCGTGCTGCACACGCCCGGTCACACACCCGGGCACGTCTCCCTGCTGCACGAACCGTCCGGGGTGCTGATCACCGGTGACGTCATCTTCAACCTCACATGGCGCATGTCATGGCCGGTGTCCTTCGTGTGCACCGATGCTGCACTGAACAAGCAGTCCGCGCACGTGCTCGCCGACACCTCCTACGAGATCGCGGCTTTCACGCACGGCCCCGAGATCCGAGACGGCGCCCGGGAGCAGGTGCGCGACTTCGTGCGCCGCAAGGCTGCGCGATGACGTCCGAGGACGTCACGGCCGAGCGCGAGGAGTGCGAGCGGGAACTGCGCAGGATCGTCGATCGGCTGAACTCCATGCCGCTCACCCGGGCTGCCACCGCTGCAACCGAGGTTCACCAGAGCGCTGCGGAGCTCGTTCGCCTGGGCAGGCTGTGGGGCGTGCCGATCCCGGCCGAAGCGACCCTTCCCACCCTCGAGCCACAGGGCTTCGGGTCGATGCTCGCCGTGCTCGGAAGGGACTGCCTCGACGCGGCGGGTGCCGATACCGACCTGGCGCCCCTGCTCGCGACTCTGGTCAGCCTGCGGCGCGCCCTTCCCTGACGGGAGGGCGCCGGGATCACGGCGCGGAAGGATGCCGGTACGTCCGGGTCACCTCGGCGACCGTGGTGGCGTACTCGACATACCAGCGCTCACGCCCCAGCCTCTGAGCCTGCAGGTGCTCTGCCACGTCCTTCCAGGCGAGAGCGCTCGCCTCGTCTCGCCAGTACGAGACGGAGATGCCCTCGCGCGTCTGCGGGTCGCGGACGGACACGAGGCTGACGTAGCCGTCCTGCTCGCGGGCCAGTGCGTCCATGCGCTCCGACATGGCGCAGTACCCGGTCTCGTCCTCTTCCGAACGGGTGCTGGTGAAGATGACCGCGATCACGGAATTCCCTCCTGACGCGACGAGACCTGCCGCTTCCGGGGCATTCTCCCGACGTGCGGGCCCGGAATCGACAGGTCTCGACGGTTGAGTGACTAGTTGCGACTGAACAGCGACAGCAGGCGCAGGAACTCCAGGTAGAGCCAGATCAGGGTGACCAGCAGCCCGAAGGCCATCCGCCACGACTCCCGCTCCGGTGCGCCGGCCTTGATGCCCTGACTGATGGCTTCGAAGTCGAGGAGCAGGAAGAAGGCGGCGATGAGCACGCCCAGCACGGCGACGATCGGACCGAAGCCCGTGCCGTAGATGCCAAGGCCGCCACCCCCACCGAAGAGGGACCAGATGAGGTTGCCGACTCCCAGGATGAGGTACGACACCAGGGCGACGAGCATGATGCTCTGGAACTTCTTGGTGACCTTGATGATGCCGGTCAGGTAGAGCGTCAGCATGACGCCGAAGGTGACCATCGTGGCGACGACGGCCTGCAGGATGATGCCGTCGGCGAGCGAGCTGTACAGGTAGCTGATGCCGCCGAGGAACAGCCCCTGGAGTGCGCCGTACAGCAGCACCAGGGCCGGGGAGACCGACGCCTTGAACGCATTGACGAGGCCGAGGGCCAGGCCGCCGATCATGCCCACCCACATCAGCCAGGGCATCGAGGGGGCGAAGGTCCAGCCCACCACGGCGAAGATGACCGTGAGGACGAAGACGGCGAACGTCTTGACGATCACGTCGTTGATGGTCAGGCGAGCCCCGCCGGCCGCCGTCACCTGCGCGAAGGCGGAGTCGACGTCGGCGCCCGAGCCGCCGGCCGCGGCCTGCTGGTAGGCGGCCACGCCCTCGTCGTAGGCGTAGCCGGACGAGCCGGGTGCGCCCTTCTTGTTCTCGTACCGGGACAGGACAGGGTTGTTTGACTGCATGTACTCAGGGTAAATCACGAAGTCCATTTCGCCAATCAGCAGGGGGGTGCTGCGTGCCCCCAGTGGGAGTCGAACCCACACTGTGCCGGGTTTAAGCCGGGTGTCTCTGCCGATTGGACTACAGGGGCGCGAGGTCAGCGTACGACCGCCGGCGTACCCCCGGGCCCCTCAGGACGACCCCTGGTCCCGCAGCAGGCGCCGCAGGATCTTCCCTGAGGGGGACTTCGGGATCGTGTCCGTGAACACGACGTCGTGGACGACCTTGTAGGTCGCCACGTGCTCGGCGGTGAACTCGGTGATTCCCTGCGCGGTGACGTCGCTGCCCTCCCGCACGACGACGAAGGCCCGGGGCCGCTCCCCCGCCTCGTCGTCGGGCACTCCGATGACGGCAGCATCCACGATGCCCGGATGCGTCAGCAGCAGGGCCTCGAGCTCTGCCGGGGCGACCTGGAAGCCCTTGTACTTGATCAGCTCCTTCACCCGGTCGACGATGGTCATGTGGCCGTCGGCGTCGATGAGGCCGACGTCGCCGGTGTGCAGCCATCCGTCCTCGTCGATCGTCTGCGCAGTCGCCTCGGGGTTGTTCAGGTACCCCTTCATCACCTGCGGTCCACGCACCCATAGTTCGCCTACCCCATCGACGGGCTGGTCCTCACCTGTCTCCGGATCCACGATGCGGCACTCGGTGTTGGGCAGGGTGACCCCGCACGTACCCGGCTTGAAGCCGCCGATGCGCGTCACGTGCGTCACGGGGCTCAGCTCCGTCATTCCGTACCCCTGCACGACCTCGCAGTTGATGCGGGCCGCGGCCTCCAGTGCGACCTCGGCCCCGAGCGGGGCTGCGCCGGAGAACACCTGCTTCAGGCTGGAGAGGTCGAAAGCGTCGACCAGCGGATGCTTGGCCAGCGCGAGCACGATGGGCGGCACCGCGAAGAGCCGCGTGATGCGGTGCTCCTGGATCACCCCGAGGCACTGCTCGAGATCGAATCGCGGGACGGTGACGATCGTCGAGCCCCGGCTGAGGAAGAAGTTCATCAGCACCTGCATGCCGTAGATGTGGAAGAAGGGCAGCACTGCCAGCACGACCTCGCCGTCCTGCACGTCGAGGGCATCCTCCACCTGCACGAGGTTCGACACGAGGTTGTGATGGGTCAGCATGACCCCCTTCGGCAGCCCCGTCGTGCCCGACGAGTACGGCAGGACGACGATCGCATCCCGCGGGTCCACCGCGACCTGGTCGATCGGTGCCGCCATCAGGGAGGTGAACGAGGCCATGCCCTCCGGCGGATCGCCGATGATGAGAATCTCCTCGACCGACGAGTCCCGCGCCGCCGCCGCGGCCGTCTCCGCGAACATCGCGATCGTGATGAGCAGCCGCGCCCCGGAGTCGCGCAGCTGGAAGCCGACCTCGTCAGCCGTGTAGGTCGGGTTGATCGTGCTGACGGCGACACCGGCGACGGCCGCGCCATGGAAGACGATCGCGAACTCTGGGATGTTCGGTGACATCAGGGCGATCGTGTCGCCCAAGCCGAGACCGCGGGCACGCAGGCCGCCGGCGAAGGCCCGGATCGCACCGGACAGCTGGCCGTAGGTGTAGGTGCGACCCGTGGGCCCGTCGATCAGGGCCGGCCGGTCGGGGACACGAGCGGCCTCCTTCAGCACGTAGTCCGTGATGGGAATCTCAGGGATGTCGATGTCCGGCAGTGGGCTTCGATGGACGATCATGGCTCCTCCTCGCACTCGGGACGAGTGTGGCGCTGCTACGACGTGCGCGCAGCCGAACCGGCCAGTTGACCGGCGCGGGACAGGACATCGTCGAGCATCGACTCGGTGAGCCGGCCCGTGAAGGTGTTCTGCTGGCTCGGGTGGTACGACCCCAGCACCGTCACCCGCCGCCCGGACGGCGATGCGACCTCCGCCTCGGCCCCGTGGCCGAACCGCACCGGCGGGACTCGCCATCCCTCGTGCCGAAGGGTCGAGGTGACGGCACCCCAGGCGATGCCGCCCAGCGGCAGGATCACGCGCAGTCGGGATTCGACGATCGAGAGCTCCTCCCGAAGCCAGTGCGCGCACTCGGCACGCACCTCGGTCGTCGGCTTGTTCGCAGGGGGGGCACAGTGCACGGCCGCCGTGATGCGGACGCCGGCCAGCCGCTGTCCGTCATCGCGCGACGTCGACGTGGGCAGGGCGGCCAGTCCCGCACGGTGCAGGGCCGCGAAGAGCCAGTCGCCGCTGCGATCGCCGGTGAACATGCGGCCGGTGCGGTTCGCCCCGTGGGCGGCCGGGGCAAGACCGACGATCCAGATGCGTGGATCGTCGCCCAGACCTGGCACGGGGCGACCCCAGTAGTCCTCGTCGTGGTACGCGGCACGCTTCGTCGCGGCGACTTCCTCACACCACGAGATCAGTCGCGGGCAGCGTCGGCACGCGATGACCTGCCTGTCGAGCTGGGCGAGGTTGCGCACCTCAGCCGAGGCGGTCGCGCAGGAAGGCCACGGTGCGCTCCCACGCCAGGTCTGCATTCGCCGGCTGGTACACCTCGGGACGGTCATCGTTGAAGAACGCATGCACGCTGCCGGGATAGTCGAAGATCTGCACCACGCCGCCAGCAGCGGAGATGGCCGCGGCATACTCCGCGATGACGGGCCCGGTGCCCGGCTCGTCCGACTCTGCCTTGTGCACGATCGACGCCTTGCCCGCGTAGCGCAACCAGTCCGGTGCGTAGTGCGGCCATGGCATCGCGGGGTAGAACGCAGTCGCGCACGAGATGCTGTCGGAGACCGTGGGCGCGAGCAGCGCCAGGCCACCGCCCATGCAGAACCCCACGACTCCGACGGAGTCGCTCGTCACCTCAGACTGTCCCAGCAGGTGGTCCGCAGCCGCAGCGAGGTCAGCCGCCACCTGACCAATGTCGAGCCCCATCATGAGCTTGCCCGCCTCGTCCGGCTCGGTGGTGGCAACACCGCGGTAGTGATCGACGGCCATCGCCACGAAGCCCGCCTGCGCCAGCCGCTCCGTCACCGCGACGATGTGGGGCACCAGGCCCCACCACTCCTGGATGACGATGACGGCGGGGCCGGAGCCTGACGGCGGAAGGGCCAGAACAGCGGGGACCTGCTCACCGGTGATGTCCACGGTTGTGTGCGTCATGGCTCAAGTCTGGCGCAGAGTGCACGTCGCCGTCTCGTGCCCGGCCCGATCCGCGACCGGTCAGGAGGCGCGGGGTCGCGTGGAGCCCCGCACGATGAGCCGCGTCGGCATGCGGATCTCGTCGCGCAGCGTGTCGGTCTCCGGATCCTTGAGCTGGAGCAGCAGGGCCTCAGCAGCGCTGCGGCCCAGGTCGATGACCGGCTGCGCGACAGTCGAGAGGTCGAGCAGCTCCGACATGTCATGGCCGTCGATGCCCACGATGGAGATGTCCTCGCCGGGCTGGAGCCCATGGCTGCGCATGGCGCGCAGTGCACCGAACGCCATCTCGTCGGACATCGCGAAGACGGCCGTCGGCGGGTTGCGCTGGGTGAGCATCGCCGTCATCGCCTGCTCACCACCCGTCATCGTGAAGTAGCCGTGGTGCGCAAGGCGCGGGTCGATCTCGAGCCCGGCATCGTTCATGGCCGCCTCGAATCCGAGGTAGCGGTCGTTGGGTGCGGTGAACGGAGCACCTACCGATGCGCCCATGATGACGCCGATGCGCTCGTGCCCGAGGTTGATCAGGTGCTGGGCGGCCATTCGACCGGCCAGCACGTCGTCGATGGTGACGCTGGGCACGCCCGGCAGAGTGAGCCCGATCAGGCTGGTCGGCAGCCCGAGTGCCAGCACGTCGTGAAGCTGCGGATCCTCCGGGCTCAGCGCGATCACCAGGGCGCCGTCGACACGGCGGCGCAGGCGCGGGGCGGGCGGCAGGCGATGCTGACCGTCGGATGAGCTGACGCTCATGAGCAGCAGGTCGATGCCCGCGCTCTGGAGCACCGACTCGACGCCGGACAGCACGGTCGCGAAGTACCACCGGGCGACGTAGGGCGTGATCACGGCGATGCTGCCCGTGCGTCCGCTGGCCAGGCGCGAGGCGCTCGGCGAGATCACGTAGTCCAGGTCCGCGGCGATCCGCTCGATCCGCTCGCGGGTTCCGGCGTCGACATTGGGCAGCCCGCGAAGCGCCCGGGACACCGTCGCCGTGGAGACGCCGGCCGCTTCGGCGACGTCCTTGATGGTGATCGTCACGCCCTCCCCCTTCCGACGACGTCTGGGCTGGAGAGGGAATGCTCCCACAGGACATCAACCGGTTACATACCGGTTCCCGGCAGTTGCAGCAAGATTCAGGTCACGATGCTGTAAACGATGCCATCGAGGATGTCCGTTTCGGACACCACGACCTGCGCAGCGCCCGTGGCTCGCATGACCTCGTCGAGCACCATGGCTCCTCCCCCGATGACGTCGACGCGTCCGGGGTGCATGTAGGGCAGCGCCGCACGCTCAGCCCTTGTCATGGACAGGTACCGCGCCGTGGCACCGGCGACCTGCTCCGCAGTGATCACCGAGCCGTGGAGCACCGACTCGTCGTACTCGGGAAGGTCCAGAGCCATGGCGGCGACCGTCGTCACCGAGCCGGCGAGGCCGACCAGGGTGCGGGCCTGATCGAACGGCACCTCTTCGGCCGCGCGCGCGATCGCCGCCCGGATGTCATCCCGACTCGCGCGGATCTGGGCATCCGTCGGCGGATCGCCGACCAGGTGGCGCTCGGTCATGCGGACGCAGCCGATGTCGACGCTCACCGCGTGTTCGGGTCGATCAGAGCCCAGGACGAACTCGGTCGAACCACCGCCGATGTCGACGACGAGGGCCGGGGCAGTCACCAGGCCGCTCGGCAGTCCGCGCACGGCGCCGGTGAAGGACAGCGCCGCCTCCTCGGTTCCCGGGATCACCTCAGGTTCGACGCCGATGCGCCGGCGCACACCCTCGACGAAGGCATCCCGATTGCGTGCATCCCGACTGGCCGACGTTGCGACGAACCGGATGCGCTGGGCACCGGCGCGATCGATGAGGCCCGCGTACTCGTCGAGTGCACCGAAGAGGCGCTCGAGGGCGGCAGTGGAGAACTCGCCCGTCCGGTCGATGCCCTCGCCCAGCCGCACGATCCGCATGACGCGGGCGTGCTCGTGGAGCACACCGCCATCGTCGACATCCGCGATGAGCAGGCGTACGGAGTTCGTCCCGCAGTCGATGGCTGCGACGCTCACCCGGCTCCACCGCCGCCCGTGGTCCCATCAGCTGCGCACGACACCGGACTCCACCACTCCGGCAGCAGCGCAAGCGCCTCGTCACCAAGCGGGTTGACCCCGGGGCCCGCGGCCAGCGCCTGTGCGACGAGCACATGCAGGCACTTGACGCGATCGGGCATGCCTCCCGCACTGATTCCCGCGATCTCCGGGACCTCGCCCAGCTCGTCACGCTCGCGCAGGTAGGACTCATGGGCCCGCCGGTACGCGGAGGCGAGCTCGGCGTCTTCGGCCAGCCGCGCCTCCATGCGGCGCATGAGGCCACTGCTTTCCAGCGTGCCGATCGCAGCCGCCGCGCGCGGACAGGTCAGGTAGTACAGGGTCGGAAAGGGGGTGCCGTCCGCCAGGCGAGGCAGCGTCGCCACGACATCGGGTTCGCCGCACGGGCAGCGGTGGGCGACGCGGACGGCACCGCGCGGTTCCCTGCCGAGCTGCCGAGCAACCGCGGCGGCGTCGCGATCACCCAGTCCGTGCGGCGCGCTTCGCGACTCCCCGGAGCGGTCAGCCATCAGGTGCTGCGTCCCCCGCGCCCGGGTCGGCACCGTCGGATCCGTCCGTGCTGTTCGTGCTGTTCGTGCTGTCTGCACGTCCTGAAGTGCCCGCGTTCGCCCCGGCGGGTCCGGTGCTCCGCTGGCCGGGGCCGGCGACGGGATCGTCGGCCTGGCGCACCGCCCCCCACAAGGTGGCGTACCAGGGCACTGCCACCGCGGCCGCCAGGGCCGCTGCCTCCTCCGGCGAGTCCTCGGTGCCGATGGCCACGTACCCAACCTCGCCGGGCAGGACGAAGTGCAGTCTCCTACGCGCCTCGGCGGCGACGAACGCCGGATCCTGCCAGCGCTCCTGCTCGATGCGCAGCTCCTCCACCCGCTCCCGGGTCGCGACGACGTCGGCACGGAGCTGGGCGATCTCCGCGCGCTGGGCGAACCAGGTGCGCACCGGCACCGCCAAGGCCACGAAGAGGGCCACGACCACGAGGGCGAGGATCAGGGCCCGGCC
The DNA here is from genome assembly GCA_044233495.1 of Candidatus Nanopelagicales bacterium. Taxonomy (GTDB): domain Bacteria; phylum Actinomycetota; class Actinomycetes; order S36-B12; family S36-B12; genus UBA10649. The sequence goes on along the minus strand of JBIIJX010000062.1, from coordinate 3,226 downwards.
CGTGAGCGACCCGCGCATGCGACGGCCCTCGCGCATGGTCGGCGCAGGGCCGCGCGCCTCCGGGCGCGCGTCCGTCATGGGGGACGTCACGCTCCGATGGTGTCACGGACGACCGGTTCCGGGTCGAAGCGCCACGGCCGACGCGCCCGTGAGGGGCGGGCGGATATGCGGACGAGCGGGTGACAGGGCACCGAACGCGAGCGGTCGGAGGGCTGGCTGCTCGACGGACTAGCGGGCGAAGCGCGGGAAGGCCGAGGCGCCGGCGTATCGGCCTGCCTCGGCCAGCTCCTCCTCGATGCGCAGCAGCTGGTTGTACTTGGCCACTCGCTCCGACCGGGCAGGAGCACCGGTCTTGATCTGGCCGCAGTCGGTCGCGACAGCCAGATCCGCGATCGTGGTGTCCTCGGTCTCGCCGGATCGGTGCGACATCATGCTGCGATAGCCGTTGCTGGTGGCGAGGGCCACCGCGTCGAGAGTCTCGGTGAGCGTGCCGATCTGGTTCACCTTGACGAGCAGGGCGTTCGCCACTCCCTCGTCGATGCCACGGCGCAGGCGCGCGGGGTTCGTGACGAAGAGGTCGTCGCCGACGATCTGCACCTTGGCACCCAGGGCATCGGTCAGGTGCACGTATCCAGCCCAGTCATCCTCGGCCAGCGGATCCTCGATCGAGACGAGCGGGAAGTCCGCGACGAGGCTCTCGTAATAGCCCGTCATCCACTCCGCCGAGCGCTGCGCACCCTCGAAGGAGTAAGAGCCGTCGGTGAAGAACTCCGTCGAGGCGACGTCGAGCGCGAGAGCGATGTCGGCGCCGACCTTCAGACCAGTGGCCTCGATCGCCTTGACGATGAGCTCGAGCGCGGCTCGGTTGCTGGGAAGGGAGGGCGCGAACCCTCCTTCGTCACCGAGACCAGTGGCGAGCCCGTCTGCCTTGAGCACGCCCTTGAGCGAGTGGTAGACCTCCGCCCCCTGACGCAGGGCCTCGCCGAAGGTCGTCGCACCGATCGGGGCGATCATGAATTCCTGGATGTCGACGTTGGAGTCCGCATGCGCTCCGCCGTTGAGGATGTTCATCATCGGCACGGGCAGTACGTGAGCGTTGGGGCCTCCGACGTAGCGGAAGAGGGGCAGTTCCGCCGACAGGGCGGCGGCACGTGCGACCGCAAGCGAGACGCCGAGGATGGCGTTGGCGCCCAGGCGGGACTTGTTGGGTGTGCCGTCGAGATCGATCATCACCTGGTCGATGAGGCGCTGCTCGCTCGCATCGATCCCCATCACCTCTGGTGCGATGTCCTCCTCGACCGCAGCGACAGCCTGCAGCACTCCCTTGCCGTTGTAGCGGTCACCGCCATCGCGACGCTCCGATGCCTCGAAGGCGCCAGTCGATGCTCCGGACGGCACCGCAGCGCGCGCCACGGTGTCGTCATCGAGAAGGACTTCCACCTCGACCGTGGGATTGCCTCGTGAGTCGAGGATTTCGCGGGCGATGATCGCGTCGATAGCAGCCATGGGCGAAAGCCTAGAGGGAGCCGATGCAGCGCAGGAAACCGGAGGACGTCAAAGGAACGGTGCGCCTCAGCGCGTCACTCCCTCGGCCCGGCGGATCTGCTCGACCCTGCGTCGGGAGGCCTTGCGCAACGCCGTCTCGGCATCGAACCCGCGCGCCCTGCCCGCGGCGACGACCGCGAGAAGCAGGTCCCCATACGCGTCGTCATCATCCACATCGCGCATCGCAGCATCCGCATCGCCCTCGCCCGGCAGGGGCGGCAGATCGAGGACGGTCGCACTGCGGGAGAGAACCTTGCCGGCGTGCGTGAGCGCCGGGAGCGCAGCGGGGATGCCGTCGGTGACCGACTCGCGCCCCTTCTCCGCGGCCTTGATGGCGTGCCAGTTCGCCTCCACCTGCGCAGCCGTGTCGGCCCGCGCGTCGGCGAAGACGTGAGGGTGACGACGGATCAGCTTGCTGATGATGCCGTCGGCGACATCGTCGATCGTCCAGCAATCGGTACCGGACTCCTGCGCGATCCGCGCGTGGAACACCACCTGGAGCAGCAGGTCTCCGAGTTCCTCGCGCAGCATCGAGGAGTCGGCCTCTTCGATCGCCTCGACGGTCTCGTAGGCCTCCTCGATGAGGTACTCGACCAGCGACTCGTGGGTCTGCCGGGCATCCCAAGGGCAGCCGCCAGGCGACCTGAGCCGATCCATCACCGCCACGAGGTCGAGCACACGCTCCCCCGGTCGCGCGGTGCCGCCAGCGGCGTGGTCGGTCATCGTGGACGCTCTAGTCGAGGGTCGGGGGTGCGGCGAGGTCGTTGGGGACAGCACCAAGCGAAAGAGTCGTCGGGTCCCACGTGCCGAAGCGCGGACTCACGGTCGTCTCGAGTTCCTCGCTCAGGGCGGTGACAGCCTCGAAGACAGCCAGGCCCTGCTCCTCGGCGGAGCCCCTCGGATTGAAGACGTAGCCGAGCTCCTGGGCCTGCAGCTGCAGGCGCAGCACGGCCTCGAGCTGCGAAGGTGCGACGTTCTCCTGCAGGAAGGCCTGCTCGAGCGCCTCCGGGCTGCCGACCTGGCCCTCGTAGTTGACGCGCATCTCGTCGAGCATGCCCTGCGTGATCTCGACGCCCTCCTGCTCGGCGAGCTCCGAGACCAGGCGCTGGGTGATCATGCGGCCGAGGGTCTGCTGCACAAGGTTCAGGTCGGACGTCGTCGTCGCCTGGCCCTTGGCTTCGAGGACGGCGGCCACCGCACTGGTGAGGTCCGACTCCGCGATGCGCCCGTCGGTGAAGGTCGCTGCTGCGCCGGCCTCCTGGTTGGCGCATCCGGTGAGCAGGATGGCCGTGGCGGTGGCAAGGGCGGTGGCCGCGAGGGTGAGGCGGCGGACTGACGTCATGGTGTGGACTCCGTCTGGTTCTGGTTCTGTGTAGGTCGGGGCAGGACGGCCGTGATGAGGTCGGACGCCCAGTCGAGCAGCTCGGTGCCGCGGAGCGGCTGGCCGCCCACGGGGGCGCTCACCGGCCTCGGCACCATGATCGTACGGACCGTCGGCTTGACGACGGTTCGTGGGTACAGCCGGGCCAGGCGCATCTGTGCGGACTCCGGCAGTTCCACCGGATGGAAGCGCACGTTCGTTCCCTGCAGGACGACCTCGGTCAGTCCCATGGACCTCGCCAGGACGCGGAACCGTGCGACAGCGAGCAGGGCTTCGGCCTCCGACGGCAGCGGTCCGTAC
>JBIIJX010000061.1:0-11528 GCA_044233495.1 Candidatus Nanopelagicales bacterium | reverse complement strand
TCCCCAGGCCGAGGGCCGCATCGACCACGGCCAGTGCGGCCATCGTCAGCGCTGTGATGGTGACGACCCGGGCATCCCCCTGCGTGATGCCGTCATCGACCAGACGCGGAACCAGAAGCGGTTGGGCGACGCTCAGCAGCGACACCAGGACCAAGGTGATGAGGTACAGGATGATGATGGGCCGGTAGCGCCGCGCGTATCCCATGATGCGTCGCACGAGCGCGCGGTTGAGCTGCCGCGTCGTGATGTTGCGATCGCGGGTCATCGACCGGTAGGTCAGCCACGCGTGCTCCATGGACATGTCAGGCGTTCCTCGCATCGACGCCGACGAGAGTCGCGAGCTCGCGCAGGCGGCGGATCTGTGCGGCCCGCTCCCTGGCCGGCTGGTCGGTTGCGCAGGAGGCACCGGACAGCAGCGCCTTCAGCTCTCCCACGGCAGCCGGGAGTGCGGCATGGATCGGCTCCGTCAGGCCTGCGACCACCGCGTCCCAGTCCTCGACAGGAGACTTCATGATCGCGATGCCGAGCGAGACCGCCTCGTCCGCTTCCACGAAGCGTCCAGTAGCGCAGATCTCCAGAGCACGGGAGTACCCGACTCTGTCGACGAGCGGTTCGGTGCCCCCGAGGTCCGGAACGAGGCCGAGCGAGGTCTCGCGCATCGCCAGTTTGGCATCGTCCGCCACGATCATCAGGTCGCATGCGAGAGCCAGTTGGAACCCGGCGCCGATCGCGTGCCCCTGCACGAGTGCGATGGAGACCTGCGGCGCCTGCCGCCACCACGTGAATGCTGCCTGTGCCTCGCGGATGAATCCGTCGATCTCCTCGTCCGATCGGGACGCCAGCGACAGCAGCGAGATCTCGCCGGGGACCCCGTCGGCGCCGAGCATGCGTCGGTCGAGTCCAGCCGAGAAGCTCGGACCCTCCGCGCGCAGGACGACGGTGCGCACGTCCGGGCCCAGCTCCTGCTGAACGGCTGCGAGCCTGCGCCACGTGGCCGGGGTCTGGGCATTCCGCGAACCCGGGTTGGCGAGGGTCACCTCCAGCACCGCCCCACGCACGGCGATCCGGACGTCGGTCTCCACCGAGTCGGTCATCTTCGCTCTCCCATCAGGCCAGTTCCACCAGGTCGGCGTACGAGTCGCTCCAGAGGTCCTCGTCACCGTCGGGCAGGATCAGCACCCGCTCCGGCCCGAGTGCTGCCACAGCGCCCGGATCATGCGTGACGAGGACGACGGCCCCCTCGTACCGCGAGAGGGCCCCGAGCACCTCCTCGCGACTCGCCGGGTCGAGATTGTTCGTCGGCTCGTCCAAGAGAAGCACATTCGCGCCCGACACGACGAGGCAGGCGAGGGCCAGGCGCGTCTTCTCGCCACCCGACAGCACTCCGGTGGGCTTGTGCACGTCATCGCCCTGGAAGAGGAAGGAGCCCAGCACGGTCCTCTGCCTCGTGTCGTCCAGGTCGGGGGATGCCGTGCGCATGGTCTCGAGAACCGTGGCTGTGGGATCGAGGGTCTCGTGCTCCTGGGCGTAGTAGCCGACGACCGCGCCGTGACCGGGTACGACCTCCCCGGTGTCCGGCACGTCCACCCCGGCGAGAATGCGCAGCAGCGTCGTCTTGCCGGCGCCGTTCAGTCCGAGGATGACGACCCGCGTTCCGCGGTCGATCGCCAGGTCCACGTCGGTGAAGACCTCGAGGGAGCCGTACGACCTCGACAGGCCGGACGCCGTCAGGGGCACGCGCCCGCAGGGCTTGGGGTCCGGGAACCTCAGGGCAGCCACCTTGTCCGTGCGACGTTCACCCTCGCTCGACCCGAGGATGCGGTCAGCCCTCTTGAGCATGGACTGCGCCGCCTTGGCCTTCGTCGCCTTGGCGCGCATTCTCTCGGCCTGGCTGCGCAGCGCCTCTGCCTGCTGCTCGGCGTTACGTCGCTCGCGGCGCCGGCGCCGTTCATCGGTCTCCCGTGCCGTCAGATAGGCCTTCCAGCCCATCGCGTAGACGTCGACCTCGCGGCGGTTCGCGTCCAGGTGCCAGACCTTGTTGACCGTGTCGCCGAGCAGATCGGTGTCGTGGCTGATGACGATGAAGCCCCCCTCATAGCTTGCAAGGAAACTCCGCAGCCACCGGATGGAGTCCGCGTCCAGGTGATTGGTCGGCTCGTCGAGCAGGAGAATGTCGGCCCCGCCGAAGAGGATCCGGGCGAGTTCCACACGCCTGCGCTGCCCACCCGACAGCGTGCCCAGCGGCTGGCCGAGCACCCGGTCGGGCAGCCCGACGCTTGCGGCGATGGCGGACGCCTCGGACTCGGCGGCGTACCCGCCCAGGGCCCCGAATTCCGCCTCCGCACGGGCATAGCGGGCGATGATGCGCTCCCGCTCCTCGTCGTCCTCCGTGCCCATGGCCACGCTCGCCTCGTGCATCCGGCGCACGACGGCGTGCAGGCCGCGTGCGGACAGGATCCGATCGCGGGCGATCTCGTCGGGATCGCCGGAGCGCGGGTCCTGCGGCAGGTATCCGACCGTGCCGCTGGAGTGCACCGTCCCCGCAGCGGGCAGGGTCTCCTGGGCGAGGATGCGCGTCAGCGTCGTCTTCCCCGCACCGTTGCGTCCGACGAGTCCGATGCGGTCGCCCTTCCCGACCCGAAGATCTGCCGACTCCAGAAGCAGGCTGGAACCGGCTCGGACCTCGAGTCCGGTGGTGGCGATCATGGCCCGGTCAGTCTAGGCGCGAGCAGTCGCAGCGCCCCGCGACTGGCTGCCGGGCACCAAGAGGCGAGTCGAGACTCTCGGTGTCCGCTTGCGTTCAGACGTTGAAGCCCAAGGCGCGGAGCATGTCTCGGCCGTCGTCGGTGATCTTGTCCGGACCCCACGGAGGCATCCACACCCAGTTGATGCGAAAGTCCTCGACGACCTCCGACAGCGCCGAACGCGTCTGGTCCTCGATGACGTCCGTGAGCGGGCAGGCTGCACTGGTGAGAGTCATGTCCACGGTCGCCACGTTGGCGTCGTCGATCGTCACGCCGTACACGAGACCAAGGTCGACGACGTTGATCCCGAGCTCGGGATCAACGACATCCTTCATAGCCTCGATGACATCCTCCTCGGAAGCGATGCTCATGATCCGTCCCTCTCCTCCACGGTGCCGATTCCTGCCTTGACCTGCGCGTCCTGCAGTGCCATCCACGGCAGGAGCGCGCACTTGATGCGTGCGGGGTACTTGGCCACCCCGACGAAGGCGACGCCGTCGCCGAGCAGGTCCTCGTCGGGCTCCGCAGCCCCTTTGCTGTGCATGAGCTCGACGAACGCGTGCCGCACGGTGTCGGCGTCCGCCACGTCCATGCCCTCCACCATCTCGGCCATGACGCTCGCCGACGCCTGGGAGATGGAGCAGCCCTGTCCGTCGTAGCCGACATGGAGACGACCCGCATCGTCGAGATCGACCTGGACGGTCACCTCGTCACCGCACGTCGGGTTGACCTGGTGAGACTCACCACGGACCGACTCCAGAGCACGACGTCCACGGGGGTTCTTGTAGTGGTCCAGGATGATCTCCTGGTAGAGGGATTCAACGTTCACGTCACACTCCGAAGAATTCCTGAGCCGCACGTATCCCCGTGACAGCCACGTCGATGTCGCCTGTGTCGTTGTACAGGTACGTCGACAGTCGGGTGGTCGCCGGCACGTCGAATCTCCGACACGTGGGCCAGGCGCAGTGATGCCCCACACGGACCGCCACGCCCCGATCGTCGAGGAACTGGCCGACGTCGTGCGGATGAATGCCCTCCACCACGAACGAGATCGCACTCCCCCGATCGACCGCCGTGCCCGGACCGATCACCCGGACCCCCCGCATGTCCTCGAGTTGCCCCAGCGCGTACTCGGTCAGGACATGCTCGTGCTCGGCGATCGCTGGCATTCCCACGGCCTGCAGGTAGTCGACTCCTGCCGCGAGTCCGACAGCCTGGGCCACCATGGGTGTGCCCGCCTCGAAGCGCTTCGGCGGCTCGGCATAGGTGCTGTGCTCCATGAACACGGTCTCGATCATCGAGCCCCCCGAGATGAAGGGCGGCATCTCCCGCAGGACGTCCCGGGCACCCCAGAGCAGCCCGATTCCCGTGGGACCGAGCATCTTGTGCCCGCTCCAGGCGACAAGGTCTGCGCCCAGCGACGTCACGTCGACCGGCATGTGCGGGATCGACTGGCATGCATCAACGACTCCGAGCGCTCCCACCTCGTGGGCCCTCGACATGATCGCCTGCACCGGATTGATCGTGCCGAGGATGTTGGACTGATGGACCACGGAGACGACGCGGGTGGAAGAGTCGATAACCCGATCGAGTGTGTCCATCTCGAGCCGACCTTCGTCGTCCACCCCGATCCAGCGCAGGGTCGCACCCGTCTTGGCACACACCTCCTGCCAGGGGACGAGATTCGCATGGTGCTCCATCTGGGTGACCACGATGGAATCGCCGGGGCGCAGGACGAACCGCTCGCTCACTGAGTCGGGCGCATGCTGCGCCTTGGCCGTGGCGTTGGAGAACGCGTACGCGGCCAGATTCAGGCTCTCGGTGGCGTTCTTGGTGAAAACCAGGTCGTCCGGGTGCGCTCCCACGAACCCGGCTATGCGGGCGCGGGCCGACTCGTAGGAGTCGGTCGCCTCCTCCGCGAGCTGGTGGGCTCCACGATGGACGGCGGCATTGCAGGTGCGGTAGAACGCGGACTCGGCCTCGAGCACCTGCTCGGGCTTCTGACTCGTTGCTGCGCTGTCGAGGTACACGAGCGGACGCCCGTCCCGCACCGTGCGGGACAGGATCGGGAAGTCCCGCCGGATCCGGGGGACGTCAAGCGAGTCGGTCACGACGCGACGGGGGCATTCCCGACGAAGCGCTCGTAGCCCTCCGACTCGAGGACGGATGCCAGTTCCGGACCACCACTCTCGACGATGCGTCCGTCGACGAAGACGTGGACGTAATCCGGACGGATGTACCGGAGGATCCGGGTGTAGTGGGTGATGAGCAGGGTGCCAGCACCTGTCTCCTCGCGAAAGGCGTTGAAGCCCTCCGACACGACCCTCAGCGCGTCGACGTCCAGGCCAGAGTCCGTCTCGTCGAGGATGGCGATCTTCGGCTTCAGCAGCGACAGCTGCAGGATCTCGTGCCGCTTCTTCTCACCGCCGGAGAATCCCTCGTTGACGTTGCGCTCAGCGAAGGCGGGGTCCATCTGGAGCACGCTCATGGCGTCCTTCATCTCCTTCATCCACGTGCGCAGCTTGGGCGCCTCACCCCGGGCAGCCGTGGCTGAGGTGCGCAGGAAGTTCGACACGCTGACCCCCGGGATCTCAACCGGGTACTGCATCGCCAGGAACAGGCCCGCACGGGCCCGTTCATCCACCGACATCGTCAGGACGTCCTGGCCGTCGAGAGTGATGGAGCCGGACGTCACGACGTACTTCGGGTGACCTGCGATGACGTACGCCAGAGTCGACTTCCCCGACCCGTTGGGACCCATCACCGCGTGCGTGCTTCCCGAGGTGACCGTGAGGGTCACGCCGCGCAGGATCTCCCGTGGTCCAGCGTCGGTCAGGACCGAAGCGTGCAGGTCGGTGATCGCGAGTGTGCTCATCGTGCGTCCTCTTCTCGGGCGGCGGAATCTCGTGGAACGGGTCTGGGGTCGATCTCCAGGACTGCGGTGTCACCGGAGCCGACGACACGTGTTGCGAATGTGGCAACCGGCTGGGTTGCCGGAGGCGTGAGGGGCAGGCCGGTGCGCAGGTCGAAGGCCGAGCCGTGCAGCCAGCACTCCAGGGTGCAGCCCTCCACCTCGCCCTCGGACAGTGCAACGTCGGCGTGTGAGCAGCGGTCCTCGACGGCGTAGACGTCATCGTCGATCCGGACGACGGCCAAGGCCACGCCACCGACCAGCACGCGGTGTGCCCGACCCACGGTGAGGTCGGACATCGCACATGCAACCTCGAAGCTCACTCGACTGCCTCCAGGACCTGCTCGAACTCCGGGTCCATGCCCAGGCGCTCGGCGATCCTCGCCAGCACGATGGCCCGCCATGGGCTGCTGCCGAGGCGGCTCAGGACGTCGACGAAGAATCCCCGGACGACGAGCTGCCTGGCGACGGCCTCGGGAATGCCGCGGGCCTGCAGGTAGAACAGCTGCTCGTCATCGAAGCGACCCGTGGCGCTGGCATGTCCTGCGCTGATGACATCGCCTGTCTCGAGCTCCAGATTCGGCACGGAATCGGCACGCGCACCGTCGTCGAGAAGCAGGTTGCGATTCATCTCGTACGTCTCCGTCGCGACCGCGTCACGACGGACGACCACGTCACCCACCCAGACCGTGTGGGTACCGGCACCGCTGAGGGCACCCTTGTAGGCGACGTGGCTGGTGCAGTGGGGCTGCTCGTGGGATACCAGGATCCGGTGCTCGAGGTACTGGCCGGCATCGGCCAGGAAGGCCCCGAGCAGCGTGGCGCTGCCACCCGGACCGGCGTAGGTGACCGACGGAAGCACGCGCACCACGGAGCCCCCGAGGGTGATGGTGGACCCCGTGAAGCTGGCATCGCGTCCGACGCGGGCAGGCCAGTGCCACAGCTGCACGTGCTCGCGGGGGCCGTCGATGACCGAGAGCATCGTCAGATCGGCTCCGTCCCCGATCTCGGTCACCAGGACTCCGCTGACGTCGGCGCCACCCTCGTTGAGGACGACGACGGTCGCGCGCGAATGCGCACCGACGCGTACGTCGACGTGAGCATGAGCTCGTGCGGCCCCAGGTGCCAGCCGCACGACGATGGGCTCGTCGACCACAGTCTCCGAGGGAACCCGGACGCGAATCGACGACCGTGCTCCCGTCCACGCGACCACTGCGCCGCGATCGGTCGGCAGCCAGTGCCCGGCATCCTCGGCATCGAACGCGGTGACCGTCACGTACGGACCAACGTCGGCCACCACGTCGCCCGAGGCGTCATCGGGCTCCAGCAGCCCGGCAAGGCGGTCGACGGGAGCGAAACGCCACTGCTCCTCGCGACCCGTCGGGACGTCGAAATCCGCGAGCGAGGCCGAGGCGATGCGAGGGGCGAGATCGAGCGGGGGCGCAGCGAGTGAGGTCACCCCACAGCCCCTTCCATCTGCAGCTCGATGAGGCGGTTCAACTCCAGCGCGTACTCCATCGGCAGTTCACGGGCGATGGGCTCGATGAAACCGCGCACGATCATGGCCATCGCCTCGTCCTCGGTCATGCCACGCGACATCAGGTAGAACAGCTGGTCCTCGCTGACCTTGGAGACGGTCGCCTCGTGACCCATCGAGACGTCGTCGTCGCGGACGTCGACGTACGGATACGTGTCTGAGCGTGAGATGTCGTCGACCAGCAGGGCATCGCACTTCACGGTGCTGCGGGATCCGTGCGCGCCCTCCTGGATCTGGACCAGACCGCGGTAGGACGTGCGCCCGCCTCCCCTGGCGACCGACTTCGAGATGATGTTCGAGGAGGTGTTGGGCGCCGCGTGGACCATCTTCGCCCCGGCGTCCTGATGCTGCCCAGCACCCGCGAATGCGATAGAGAGCGTCTCGCCCTTGGCGTGCTCCCCTGTCATCCAGACCGCGGGGTACTTCATCGTGACCTTGGATCCGAGGTTTCCATCGACCCATTCCATGGTGGCGGCCTCATGTGCGACTGCTCGCTTGGTCACGAGGTTGTAGACGTTCGTCGACCAGTTCTGGATGGTCGTGTATCGGCAGCGACCGCCTCGCTTGACCACGATCTCGACCACGGCAGAGTGCAGCGAGTCGGTTGAGTAGATGGGGGCGGTGCATCCCTCGACGTAGTGCACGTACGCGTCCTCGTCGATGATCATGAGGGTGCGCTCGAACTGACCCATGTTCTCGGTGTTGATCCTGAAGTAGGCCTGCAGCGGGATGTCGACGTGGACACCCTTCGGCACGTAGATGAAGGACCCACCAGACCAGACGGCGGTGTTGAGCGCGGCGAACTTGTTGTCGCCGACCGGGATGACCGTGCCGAAGTACTCGCGGAAGAGGTCCTCGTGCTCGCGCAGACCGGTGTCGGTATCGAGGAAGATGACACCCTGCTCCTCGAGGTCCTCGCGGATCTTGTGGTAGACGACCTCGGACTCGTACTGAGCGGCGACCCCCGCGATCAGGCGCTGCTTCTCCGCCTCGGGGATGCCCAGGCGGTCATACGTGTTCTTGATGTCGTCGGGCAGCTCATCCCAGGAGGCGGCCTGCTTCTCCGTGGAGCGGACGAAGTACTTGATGGTGTCGAAGTCGATTCCGTTGAGGTTGGATCCCCACGTGGGCATGGGCTTGCGCTCGAAGAGCCGCAGTCCCTTGAGCCGCAGGTCGAGCATCCACTGAGGCTCGTTCTTCTTCCCGGAGATGTCGCGCACGACCTCCTCGTTCAGTCCACGCCTGGCCGTGGCACCGGCGTCGTCGGCGTCGTGCCACCCGTACTCGTATCGACCGAGCTCATCGATGGCGGCAGCTGTGTCCTGTGCGGGAGTGCTCATGCCGAGGCCTTTCGTCGGGTGTCGGAGCGGGTGGGTCGGGACGCGGCACCACGAGTGCCGCCGCCGGACGGGGACGAGACTGCGATGTCCAGCGAGATGGGGATCACTGCCGTGCACACCTCATCCCCGTGGGCGAGTGTGGCCAGACGAGTCACGTGGCGGTCCAGCACGCGGGACAACTCGGCCGTCTCGGCCTCGCAGAGCACCGGGAACTCGCGCGCGGCGTCGACCACGGGACAGGTGTGCTGGCACAGCTGGACGGCGACATCGCCCATGGGCCGCACCTCGGCGGCATAGCCTGCCGCCGTCAGGACCTCGGCGAGCTCGTCGGGGGTGCACGCGGACTCCCGGTCGACGCCTGCGGCGAGCGAGCGAGCGCGCTGCGCCGCGAAGTCGGACACCGCATGGGGTCCGAAGGTCGTGTCGAGGTAGCGCAGCGCAGCCAGCGCCAGATCGTCATAGGAGGAGCCGCAGGCGGCCCTGCCCTCATCCGTCAGGGAGAAGACACTTCCCGGGCGGCCGCGACCGCGCTTCGGCGTTGGTCCGTACGGTGCCCGATCGGATGCGGTCACCAGCCCGAGGTCCACGAGGGCCGACAGGTGTCGACGCACGCCGGCGGGGGTCTGCCCCAGGGCTCCCGCGAGCTCTGCCGTCGTCTGCGGACCGTGGGTCAGGAGTGCGCGTGCCACCCGCTCCGCCGCCTCGCCGGGAAATTTCACAACCACATTGTTGCGTAATTCGACTCCCGTGCAAATCCGGGGTCCCTTCGGCCCCTATGCTCGCGTGCGTGCCAGCCTTGGAGATCCGCGACTTGAACGTGCGGCGGGCCGGCCGCGCGATCGTTGCGGGACTGACCCTCGAGGCCGAGGCGGGGCGCGTGACGGCCCTCGTGGGACCGAACGGGGCCGGCAAGACCACCACGGTCGAGACGTGCGTGGGGCTGCGGCGGTCCTTCACCGGGCGCATCACCGTGCTCGGGGTGGCCCTCCCCGCACCACCCGAGGCGCGCGCCCGGCTCCATGGAGAGGTGGGCGTGATGCTCCAGGACGGTGGGCTGTACTCCACCGCCCGGCCCCTGGAGATGGTCCGGCACATCGCCGCCATGCACGTCGATCCCGAGGACCCGGCGACCCTGCTCGACGCTCTGGGGATCGATCCCTCGACCCGCACGACGCTGCGCCGCATGTCCGGCGGAGAGCAGCGTCGGGTCAGCGCTGCGGCCGCCCTCGTGGGCCGCCCGCGCCTGGTCTTCCTGGACGAGCCGACCACCGGACTCGATGCCGCGGGTCGTCGGGCCTTCCACGACCTGATCCGACAGCGGGTCGCCGGTGGCGTGACCGTCCTGCTGACGACCCACCTGATGGATGACGTCGAGCGACTGGCTGATCACGTCGTTGTGATGTCAGCGGGACGCGATCTCGCCCATGGGTCGGTCACTGACCTCGTGGGTGACGACGACTCCGTGAGCTTCCGCGGCCCTAAGCACATGCCCCTGGACGAGCTCAAGGGTGCCCTGCCCCGTGAATGCGTGGTGCTGGAGTCTCCTGCCGGCCACTACCGCGTCACTGGATCACTAGACCCGATGGTGCTGGCCGCCGTGGCCGCGTGGTGCGGCCAGCACGGGGTGCCGACCTCCGGCATCTCGATCGGCCGGCGGTCGCTCGATGACGTCGTCACCTCGCTGGTGGTCGACGCATGACCGCCGGGCACGCCCTCCGACGCACCCGGTCCCAGGCGGAATGGGAGACCAGACTGCTCCTGCGCAATGGCGAGCAGCTGCTCCTGACCATCATCATCCCGGTCGTCCTGCTCCTCGTTCTCGGGCTGACCGATGTCCTTCCTCAGGCGACAGGTCCAGAGCCGCTCGCGACGTCCCTCGCGACCGTGCTGGCCGTGTCCGTCATCAGTTCGGCCTTCACCTCCCTCGCCATCGCCACTGGGTTCGAGCGCCGCTCCGGCGCGCTGCGGCTGCTGAGTACGACACCGCTGCGTCCGGTCGAACTGCTCACCGGCAAGGCCCTCGCCACCGTCAGCGTCATGCTCGTCTCGACCGCTGTCGTCCTGGTCGTCGCCGTGGTGCTCGGATGGCGCCCGACGGCAGGAACGGCGTGGCTCGTCCTCCTGCTCCCGCTCGGCGTGGCCGCCTGGGCGCCCTGGGGCCTGGTGCTGGCCGGTGCTCTGCGGGCCGAGGCCGTCCTCGCGGTCGCCAATGGCGCCTTCCTCGCCTTCCTGCTGTTCGGAGGTGTGGTCATTCCGGCGTCCGCGCTACCCGGGGGGCTGGCCACCGTTGTGTCGCTGATTCCTTCTGGTGCGCTCGTGGACGCGCTCACATCGGCGCTCGCCGACGGGAGACTCGACCTGACCTCCGCAGCCATCCTCCTGGGCTGGAGTGCGCTGGGCGTTCTCGCGGCAGCGCGCACGTTCCGCTGGACGTAGGGTGTCGACGTGAGCCAGCACGCCACGCAGACGCCAGCCATGACTGATGATCCACCCCCAGTCACCGGCCGCTCCACGCGGCTGATTCGGGGCATCTTCATCGCCAACCTCGTCGCTCAGGCGGGCATCGTCGTCACCGGCGCCATCGTGCGCATCACCGCGTCCGGTCTCGGCTGCCCCACCTGGCCCGAGTGCGTGGACGGCTCGATCGTTCCCACCTCGACCCAGGAGGAGGAGTGGCAGAAGTACGTGGAGTTCGGCAATCGCCTGCTGACCTTCGCGCTGCTCTTCCTCGCCGTTGCAGCCGTCGTCGCTGCGCTGGTCGACCGCCGGCGCCGGTCCAGGGCGGGACTGCCGGCGCGACCGGCACTGGTCGCCCTCGCCTTCATCCCCATCGTCGGAACAGTCGGGCAGGCCCTCCTCGGCGGCATCACCGTGCTGACCGGCCTCCACCCCCTCATCGTGGGTGCACACTTCCTGCTGTCGATGCTGATCATCGCCGGCGTCGTGGCACTCGTCGCCCGGTCGGGCGATGACGGCGACTCGACCGTCGAGTGGCT
>JBIIJX010000060.1:0-11561 GCA_044233495.1 Candidatus Nanopelagicales bacterium | reverse complement strand
ACATGAGGATCGATCGACTCCTCTACCTCGAGCCGGACGGGCGGCCCGAAGCGACGGCGCATGAGCTCGCGCTCGAGAGCGAGCAGCAGGTTCTCGGCGTCGTCCTCCTCCACCTCGACGTCCTCGTTCCGGGTCACGCGGAAGGTGTGGGTCTGCTGGATCTCCATGCCCGGGAACAGCACGTCCAGGTGGGCAGCGATGACGTCCTCCAGTGGGACGAAGCGCGCAGGGGCCACCTCGACGAATCGCGGGAGAAGGGGCGGCACCTTGACGCGGGCGAACAGTTCGTTGCCCGTGGTCGGATTGCGCACCACGACGGCGAGATTGAGGGACAGGCCGCTGATGTAGGGGAAGGGATGGGATGGATCCACGGCCAGGGGAGTCAGCACCGGGAAGACCTTCGTCGTGAAGAAGATCTGCACCTCGGACTTCTCCGCCGGCGTGAGCTCGTCCCACCGCAGCAGCTGGATGCTCTCGCGCTCGAGCTCGGGCCGAATCGTCCGGTGGAACAGCAGGGCCTGCTCGCGCTGAAGCTCGTACGCGCGTTCCCAGATGTTCTCCAGGACCTCCCGCGGAGTGAAGCCGCTCGCCGAGCGCACCGCTATCCCGGTGGCGATACGGCGCTTGAGCCCGGCGACCCGCACCATGAAGAACTCGTCCAGGTTGCTGGCGAAGATGGCCAGGAACTTGGTTCGGTCCAGGATCGGCAGGTCGTCGTCCTCCGAGAGCTCCAGGACCCGCTGGTTGAACGCCAGCCACGACAGCTCCCGGTCGAGGAACCTGTCGGGAGGAAGGGGCTCAGCCGTCACGCTGGCCGCTCGAGGCTGGGTCTCGGTCACCGTGTGATCGTGCCACAGCCAGGTGAACGAGGGTCAGGCGTCCGGCGGAACGTCAGGGCCGCCGGGGGCTGAGCGCCGGTACAGCACGTCGGTGTCCCAGCGGGCGAAGCCCAGTCCCTCGTACAGGGCGATCGCGGGGGTGTTGCTCGCGTCCACGTAGAGCATCGCCTGATCGAGGTCCAGCGACCTCAGGTGGTGCAGTCCGGCGAGGGTGAGGGCGCGCCCGAGGCCGCTCCCGCGCTCGGCAGGATCGACGGCCACCACATAGACCTCGCCCATGGGGGCGTGATGGTGGCCGGAGGCATGGTGTCCGGCACCGTGCACCTTCGTCCAGTGGAAGCCCGCCAGCCGTTCCCCGCGCCAGGCCATCAGGAAGCCTTCGGGGGAGAACCACGGTTCACGGATACGGCGCTGGAGGTCGTCGAGGTCCCAGCTCCCCTGGTCGGGCAGGTGCGTGAAGGCATTCGCGTTGAGCTCGAGCCACGCTGCCTCATCGACTCCGACACGGAACGGCTGGAGCGTGATGCCGTCGGGGAGGATCGCGCGCGGCAGCGGGGCGTAGAGAGAGCGGCGCATCTGCCACAGCACACGACTGCGATGGAAGCCCATGCGCTCGGCGAGGGGGAGCGAGCCGGCCTGCTCGCCGTGCGACCACAGGCGGAGGCGCCCGTCGGGCGACATCGCCAGCAGCAGGGCGATCAGGTGGCGGCCGATGCCCTGACGTCGGTGCCGGGGGTCGACCGTCAGTTCGGCGCTCGCACCTTCCACCTCGTCGGTGATGTCGATGTGCGCGTACGCGACGAGCTCCCCGGCCGGGGACTGGACGAGGAGGTGCTGACCGGGCTCGTCACCCCCCTCCCTGAGGTGCAGCCATACGTGCTCTGACAGCGGACGGAGTCCGTCATGCTCGGTGACCTGCTCGACGAGATGTGCAACCGCGTCGACCATGGACGGATCAAGCTGGTGGACCGTGGAGTAGGTGAGGTCGTTGGGCATGTGAGGCGCCCTCAGGCATGCACGTCGGTGGGGCTGGTCGCATCGACCGAGCCCTCGGTGCCCGCAGGAACGAAGCGGTAGCCCACGTTGCGCACCGTGCCGATCAGGCTCTCGTGCTCAGCGCCGAGCTTGGCCCGAAGGCGGCGTACGTGCACGTCCACGGTGCGCGTTCCGCCGAAGTAGTCGTAGCCCCAGACCTCCTGGAGCAGCACAGCGCGGGTGAAGACGCGCCCCGGGTGCTGCGCGAGGTACTTCAGGAGCTCGAACTCCTTGAAGGTCAGGTCGAGGGTGCGGCTGCGCAGACGTGCGGTGTACGTCGCCTCGTCGATGTGGAGGTCCCCACTGCGGATCTCCTCGGGAAGGTCCGAGCCGGGGTCCGCGCTCTGGTTGATGCGGGTCGTGGCCAGTCGCAGCCGGGCCTCGACCTCGGCGGGGGAGCTGGTGTCGAGCAGGAGGTCGTCCATGCCCCAGTCCCATTGCAGGGCGGCAAGCCCGCCCTCGGTGGTGATGAGCAGGAGGGGGACGTCGAGCCCGGTCTGACGCAGGAGCCGGCACAGTCCCCGGATGGCCGGCAGGTCACGCCGACCGTCGACCAGCAGCGCATCGCAGGAGGGGGCGTGGAGAAGTGCCGTGGCCTCGGCCGGCATGGTGTGCACGTGGTGCGCGAGCAGGCCCAGGGCCGGAAGCACCTCTGAGGACGGCTCCATGGCCCGCGTCAGGAGGATCAGCCGCACGATCCCTCCCTCTGCCGACGTGACCGGGGCTCCGCTGCCGCGGATCGACGCCGCGTACGGGCCCCTAGGCTACGCCACCCGATCGCGGTGGGGAGAATGGGCGCGTGCTCCCCAGACAGGAGAGGACCCTGACCGCGGCCGACGGAGTTCCGATCAGCGCGGTGCATGTGCCCTCGTCATCCGGCGTCGACCGCTCGTCGTCGGCCCAGAGCGGGCTGGCCTTCGTGGTGGTGCACGGATTCACGGGCAACTGGCGTCACGATCGCGTGCAGCGGGTCATCCACCGTCTCTTGCGCTGGGGTGGTGTGGTCGCCCTCGACATGCGCGGCCACGGCAAGTCCGGCGGTGCCACGACGGTCGGTGACGCCGAGGTGCTCGACGTGGCTGCGGCCGTGGAGTGGGCCCGTGAGCTGGGATACGGGCAGGTGGTGACCGTCGGCTTCTCCCTCGGTGGCGCGGTCGTCCTGCGCGAGGCTGCCCTGCACGCCGGCACGCGCGCTGCGGTCGATGCCGTCGTCAGCGTGAGTGCTCCGGCCTTCTGGTTCTACCGAGGAACGCGGATCATGCGCATCGCCCACTGGATGGTCGAGACGGCACCCGGCCGAGCCGTGATGCGCCTGCGCCGCACCAGGATCAGCAGTCGATCCTGGCCTGAGCCGCACCCGGTCGCGCCGGTGGAGGCTGCCGCGCAGCTGCCCGGAATCCCGTTGCTCGTGGTCCATGGCGACGCGGACCACTACTTCCCCCTGGAGCACCCCCACGCCATCCTCGAGGCGGCCCGCACCTCGACTCCTCGTGCCGACCTGTGGATCGAGGAGGGTGTGGGACATGCCGAGGCGGCGATCCCGGTGCCGGTGGTCGACCGGATCGGCGAGTGGGCGGTCGAGGTCTGCACAACGGGGACGTCCACGCGACATCAGGAGGTCCGACCGTGAGCAGCGTGTGGGTGGTCGTGGGCGTCCTCGTGCTGGCGACGGTGTTCGGGCTGTGGTTCCGCCGGGTGAACGGCCGCGTCCGCGACGCGGGACGGCCGGTGCCGATGGCCGGCCCGGACGATCCGCCCGCGACCATCGAGGTGACGAGTCCGGAGTCGGCGGCCCTGGCTGAGGCGCTCGCCGGGCGCCTCGGCGAGCGGGCGACGATCGTGCAGTTCTCCAGCGCGTTCTGCCAGCCCTGCCGTGCCACGCGCCGCATCGTCGAGGAGGTGTGCGTGATCGTCCCCGGCGTCTCCCACGTGGAGATCGACGCGGAGGAGAACCTGGACCTCGTCCGGATCCTCGACATCCGCCGCACGCCCACCGTGCTGTTCCTGGATCGCGCCGGGGCCGTGCGCAAGCAGGCCAGCGGCCAGCCACGCAAGGCCGACGTCATCGCCGCGCTGGGCGAGATCCTTCCCGAGGGCGCTCCGGACTTCGAGATCTGACGGCGCCTGCCCTGCAAAGTCCTTGCATGTGAGCGAGGCATGCTCTTGCTCGGCCCCTGTGCGCCTCGGCGGGTCTGCCGGCCTAGCGTCCCAGCATGACCTCAGACCTCGTGAGCCCCGCCCGCCCGGTCGTCGATCCGCGCGGCCCGCGCTTCGGCGCCGTCATCACCACGGTCGTCCTCGCGGTTGCGCTGCTCCTGTCCGGCACCGTCGCCGGCACCGTCCTCATCGCCTGGCAGGCCGTCGCGTTCGGCCTGGGTGCACTGGTCGGCCTGCAGGCGCAGCCGTACGGCATCGTGTTCCGCCGCCTCGTCCGACCGCGTCTGTCCGCTCCGCAGGAGCTGGAGGATGCCGCGCCGCCCCGCTTCGCCCAGGCGGTCGGCCTCGCCTTCATGGTGGTGGCCCTCATCGCCCTGGCCCTGGGACTCGGCCTCGTTGCGACGATCGCGGTGGCGATGGCTCTGGCTGCCGCCTTCCTCAATGCCGCCTTCAACTTCTGCCTCGGCTGCGAGATGTACCTCGTGTGGGCACGACTGCGTCATCGCTGAGCGCCGGATAGGCTGCGGCCATGGTTGAGGTCTTCTACACCGGGCTGCTGATCGCCGCCATGGCCGCCGCAGGGTGGTTCGCGTTCTACGTGGTCTACAAGTTGTTCAAGGGCCAGGGATAGGTGCTGGCTCCGGACGGTTCGGGCGTCGAGGTTCCCGAGGACCTGCGCCCGCTCTCGTGGCTGATCGGCCGCTGGGTCGGTGTGGGCCTCGGCCAGTACCCGACGATCGAGGACTTCCGCTTCGGTCAGGAGGTGGTCTTCTCCACCGACGGACGCCCCTTCCTCTCCTACCTGTCGCGCACGTGGCTCATCGACGACGCAGGTGAACGGGTCCGCCCGCTGGGAACTGAGGCCGGCTTCTGGCGCCCGAGGCCGAACAACGGCATCGAGGTGACCCTCGCGCACCCCACGGGGTACGCCGAGACGTGGGCGGGCAGTCTCCAGGTCACGGCCATGGAGAACGCCGTGATCACAGGTGCGCGCGCCACGCTCCGCGTCGACCACATCGTCCGGACCCCGAGCGCCAAGGAGTACTCCGACGGTGAGCGGCTCTACGGCCTCGTCGAGGGCAAGCTGCTCTGGACGTTCGACATGCAGGCTGTGGGACAGGACCTCACCAACCACCTGTCCGCCACCCTGACGAATGCGACCGCGCAGGAGGTGACCTGATGTCGGACAACTGGGAGACGCGCCTCCGCCAGCACGGCTACCGGATCACGCCGCAGCGACAACTGGTGCTCGAGGCCGTGGAAGGGCTGCGGCACGGCACACCCGAGGAGATCCTCGTCGAGGTCCAGCGCACGGCGAGCGGCGTCAACCTCTCGACCATCTACCGCACGCTCGAAGTCCTCGAGGATGTCGGCCTCGTGACGCACGCACACATCGGTCATGGAGCGCCGACCTACCACGCTGTCGATGAGCACGTCCACATCCATCTGGTGTGCGATCGCTGTCGCAAGGTCCTGAGCATCCCCGCCTCGGTGGCCGAGGGGTTTGTCCACGCGCTGGAGAAGGACTACGGATTCCACACGGACATCTCGCACGTGTCGGTTCACGGCAGATGCGACGACTGCGCGGGCCTTGATCCCCTTCCGGGGTCGGACGACGCGCTGTGACGAACAGCCCCGTCCCACCCCCGTCGGAGGTTCTGGACCAGGGCATCCCCTGGCACTACGGCGACCCTCTGCGCGAGCAGCGGCACCTCGCGGCCGGTGGCGCGGCGGTGGATCTGTCGAACCGCGGGGTCGTCACCGTCAGCGGACCGGACCGACTGTCGTGGCTGCACAGTCTCACGACGCAGCACCTCGATGCGCTGCGGCCGGGCGGCAGCTCCCTCGCCCTCATCCTGAGCCCCCATGGTCACGTCGAGCACGAACTGCACCTGGTCGACGACGGCGAGACCACCTGGATCATCACGCCGCCAGGATCGGCGTCCGACCTCGTGTCCTACCTGCGGTCGATGCAGTTCATGCTGCGTGTCGAGGTCGCGGATCGCTCATCCGACTTCGCCGTCGTCTGGGAACCGGTGTGGGCCACGGATGACGCTGTGCCGACATGGCTCATTCCCGGTGACTTCGCGGGCAGGGAGCGCGTCGACGCCGGCTCCGATCGTGGAGGTGATGCCGCCCGCTATGTGCCCGATCGACCGGATGCCCTGGTCGGCCGCGAGGTCATCGTGCCGCGCGACGACCTGGCGTCACGGCTGGCCGTGTGGCCGCAGCAGGCCGGCTCGTGGGCGCTCGAGGCACTGCGGGTCTCGGCGGCCGTGCCGCGACTCGGCTGCGAGACCGACCACCGCACGCTTCCGCATGAGGTCGGATGGGTCGGTCCGGCCGTGCACCTGGCGAAGGGCTGCTACCGAGGTCAGGAGACCGTGGCGCGCGTGCACAACCTGGGGCATCCGCCGAGGCGGCTGGTGCTCCTGCATCTCGACGGATCCGAGGAGGATCTGCCGGCTCACGGCGACGTCGTCCGCATCGATGGCAAGGACGTGGGCTGGGTCGGCAGCGCCGCATGGCACTACGAGCAGGGCCCCCTGGCCACGGCGGTCGTCAAGCGCTCGGCACCGGTCGATGCTGCGGCAGAGGTGGTGACGTCGGCGGGAACGGTGCCTGCAAGCCAGGTGCCGGTCGTCGTCGCCTGACGACCCACTGACGCAGCGCGCGTCGTCACACGTCGAGCACGATCGTCATCGGGCCGTCGTTGACCAGGGCGACCTTCATGTCGGCCCCGAAACGTCCGGTGGCCACTGTTGCTCCGCGCTCGCGCAGGCGTTCGGCGACGGCATCGACGAGCGGCGCCGCAGTCTCCCCGGGTGCCGCGGCATCCCAGGTGGGCCGCCTGCCCTTGCGGGTATCGGCGTACAGGGTGAACTGGCTGATGACCAGGACAGGCAGTCCGAGGTCCGCGGCCGAGACCTCGCGTGCGAGGCCCTCCAGCTGATCAGGGGATGAGTGCTCCGGGCCGAAGATGCGCAGGTCGTAGGCCTTGTCGGCGAGTCGCTGCGCCGTCGCTGCATCATCGTCATGCGTGACGCCGATGAGCAGCACCAGGCCGGGCCCTTCGAATGATCCGATGACGGTGCCGTCGACCGTCACGCAGGCACCGAGTGCACGCTGTGCGACGGCTCTCATGATGTCCTCCTTGCACTCGGGGCCGTGGCATCATGCCCGGGTGACTCCTCCGCCGGCGGCAGTGCTGGCAACCTACAGCCGCAGCGGATTCGTCGAGGGGGAGCACCGCGGTCACGCCGTGGTCGTGGACGGCTCCGGTGCCGTACTGCAGGCATGGGGCGATGCAGGTCGGCTCATCATGGCGCGATCCTCCGCCAAGCCGGTCCAGGCGACGGCCATGGTCCGCTCTGGACTCGACCTTCCCGACGATCTCCTCGCCCTGGCTGCGTCCTCGCACAGCGGTGAGGCCCGGCACGTGAGCGGTGTCGGGCGCATCCTGGCCTCTGCGGGCCTGTCCAGTGCGCACCTGCAGACCCCGCCCGACTTTCCGCTGGATCCGA
This sequence comes from Candidatus Nanopelagicales bacterium, assembly GCA_044233495.1. Taxonomy (GTDB): domain Bacteria; phylum Actinomycetota; class Actinomycetes; order S36-B12; family S36-B12; genus UBA10649. The sequence continues at coordinate 4,006 of JBIIJX010000060.1, read as the reverse complement.
CGGTCCGAGATGCCTGGGTCCAGGGCGGTCGTCGACCGCTGCCGATCGCGATGAACTGCTCCGGCAAGCATGCCGCGATGCTCGCCACCTGCGTCATGAACGGCTGGACCCTCGAGGACTACCGCGATCCTGGGCACCCGTTGCAGCTCGCGATCCTCGACGACGTCCGCCGCCTGACGCGCGATGAGGTTGCGCACGTCGGGATCGATGGGTGCGGAGCCCCCGTCCACGTCATCACGGTGACGGGACTGGCGCGGTCGCTGGCCGCGGCGGTGACATCGGCGCCGGGATCCCCGGAGCGCCGGGTGGTCGATGCGATGCGCGCGCATCCGGACATGGTCGGCGGGTCCCGGCGAGATGTCACCGCCTTCATGCGCGCGGTGCCAGGTCTCGTCGTGAAGGACGGGGCGGAGGGGGTGTACGTCGCCGCGCTCGCGGACGGTCGGGCGATCGCGATCAAGGCGGACGACGGTTCCGCTCGGGGGAGGCAGGTGGCCCTGGCTGCGATTCTGCTGACCCTGGCCCCCGCGGGAGCGGATGTCGATGCCCTGGCGAGCCTTGCGAGCATTCCGACCCTGGGCGGCGGCCACGGGGTCGGTGCCGTGACCTCGCCCCTGGCGCCCGCGTCCGCTGCTCCCGCCTGAGGGGCACACGAAGGCAGGTTTGCGGGAGCTAGCGTGCGCGTTTGCAAATGCAAGCAGTGCGACGCATACTGGCTCCATGGCACGGATCAGCGACATCGGCGGCTACATCCGCGAGCAGCGGGACCAGGCGCAGATGTCGTTGCGGCAGCTGGCCCAGGCAGCCGGGGTGTCCAATCCGTACCTGAGCCAGGTCGAGCGCGGGCTGCGCCGACCGAGCGCGGAGATCCTCGGGCGCATCGCCCAGGGGCTGCGCATCTCGGCCGAGACCCTCTACGTGCAGGCGGGCATCCTCGACGATCGCGCGGGGGACGAGGCCGTCACCACCGCGATCGCGGCGGATGCATCCCTGACCGAGCGGCAGCGCGCCACGCTGCTGCAGATCTACGCGGCGTTCCAGGCCGAGAACGCCGCTCGCACCACCTCGGACCCTGCCACCAGGGATGACTCCGGGGCCGACAGCACCACCGACATGTGAGGAACCCACGATGACCAGCGAGAACCCGACCACGCACGCCACCGCTCGCGTGAAGAAGAAGACCGCGAAGGCTGCGTCGACCGCGAAGAAGACCACGGCGAAGGCCGCCACCACGGCGAAGAAGACATCCGGGAAGGCTGCCGCGTCGGCCACCGCGACGACCAAGAAGGCGGCGACAGCGGCGAAGGCCTCCTCATCGCAACTGACGCAGCGCGGTCTCACCCTGCCGAAGTTCGATCTGCCGAAGGTGGATCTGCCGAAGGTGGATCTGCCCAAGTTCGATCTGCCCAAGTTCGATCTGCCGAAGGTGGACCTGCCGAAGTTCGAGCTCCCGAAGTTCGACCTGCCCAAGCTTCCTGATGTCCCCGCATGGGTCGGGGACGCACGCGCCCGGGCGCACGGGCGCGCAGTGTCCGCCAAGGACACCGTCTCGCACACGGTGACGCTGATCCGCGAGGCCGTGGGCGTCTGACCGGCCCCCACATCCGGCTGAGGGGCCGCGCACGGGCCGAACCCGTCGCGGCCCCTCTGCCGTCCGGGGATCCGTGCGTTAGCGTGGAGGCGTGTTCGACACCATTCAGGGCTTCCTCGTCATGGGTCTGTGGGTCGTGCTGCTGGCGGTGAAGGCCTTCGCCTTCATCGACTGCCTCAGGCGACCCAAGGAGGCCTTCCCAGCGGTCGGCCGCAAGAGCAAGGTCCTGTGGCTGGTGCTCACCGGCGCCGCCGCCGTCACCGGGGTGCTGTACTCCTATGTCTCACCGCTCGGCCTCATCGGTCTGGCAGGCGCGGTGATCGCACTCGTCTATCTGTTCGACGTGCGTCCGCGCATCAAGGAGATCACCGGACGTCGATGATGCAGGTCCAGGTGCGCCGCGGCGACATCACCGAGGATGACTGCGACGCCATCGTCAACGCAGCCCAGAGCAGTCTGCTCGGCGGAGGCGGGGTCGACGGTGCCATTCACCGCGCCGGCGGACCGGCCGTCCTCGCAGCCTGCCGCGCACTGCGCGCCACGGCCTATCCCGACGGCCTGCCCGAAGGTCACGCTGTTGCGACGGTGGCGGGAGAACTGTCCGCTGACTGGGTGATCCACACGGTGGGCCCGAAGCACTGGAAGCACCCTGACGGGGGCGTGGCGCTGCTGGCCTCGTGCCACACGTCGAGCCTTGATGTGGCGCACGCGCTTGGCGTGCGGTCTGTGGCCTTTCCCGCGGTGTCGTGCGGTGCCTACGGTTGGTCACCCGAGGATGCCGCGCCCATCGCTGTCGCAGCCGTACTCGGGTGGGCCGAGCAGCAGCCGCTCACGACGGTCGAGGTCGTGCGCTTCGTGCTCTTCAACGACGAGGCTCACCGCGTCTTCGCTCGCGAGGTGTGATCTCAGTCGAGCGCGATTCGGATCCGACGGAAGCCCTTCCCCTTGTTCTCGACCTTGAGCACCCGCACTGCACCAATCTGCCGGGTGGAGGCGACATGCGTTCCCCCGTCGGCCTGAACGTCAAGTCCCTTGATGTCGACGATGCGAACAATCTCGATATCCGGCGGCAGCAGGTTCGTCGCTGTGCGAATCACATCGGGAATGGCGAAGGCCTCGTCACGTGACAGTTCGTACGCCTCAATCGCACGGTCCGCCGACACCTCTGCGTTGCACGCGTCCTCCACGGCCTCCTTGAAGCCCTCGGGAACCTGCTCGAGGTTGAAGTCCAGTCGCCCGCTGAGCGGATCCATGTTGGAGCCGGTGACGAGGGCGCCGAAGTCACGGAAGACGACTCCGGAGAGCAGGTGCAGCCCGGAGTGCGTGCGCATGAGCGCCGTTCTCCTCGCGTCCTCGATCGCACCCGTCACCGCGGTAGCGACCGGGGGCAGCGGATCACCGTCCGCTGGAACCAGGTACAGATCATCCCCGCGCCTCACGTCGACGATGCGCGTCTGCACCCCACCCCAGATCAGCACGCCATGGTCCGGGGGTTGCCCTCCACCGCCGGGGTAGAAGGCGGACCTGTCGAGCACGATGCCCAGCTCCGGGTCGCTCAGCAGGACGGTTGCCTGCCAGTCGCGCAGAGTGGAGTCCTCGAGTTCGAGTCGATGGGTCCGCGCCGCGGGTGTTGTCACTTCTTCCCCTGCGCGGCCACGGCTGCGGCCGCCGTCGCAGCGGCCTCAGGGTCCAGGTACTCGCCACCGGGCACCAGCGGTCGGAGGTCGGCGTCGAGCCGGTACGCGAGTGGGATCCCCGTGGGGATGTTCAACTCGGCGATCTCGTCGTCAGAGATCCGATCGAGGTGCTTGACGAGGGCGCGAAGTGAGTTGCCGTGCGCGGCAACGAGAACGGTGCGGCCCGAGCGCAGGTGCTCCGCGACGATGACGTCCTCCCAGTAGGGAATGAGCCGGCGAACGACGTCGGCGAGGCACTCGGTCGCGGGCCGGGCCTCGGGGGGAAGCGCGGAGTAACGGGGGTCGTAGGTCTGTGCCCAGGGGTCGTCCGGATCGATGGGCGGCGGAGGAACGTCGTACGAGCGCCGCCAGAGCATGAACTGCTGCTCGCCGTACTCGTCCAGGGTCTCCTTCTTGTTCTTTCCCTGGAGCGCGCCGTAGTGCCGCTCGTTGAGGCGCCAGTTGCGCACGACCGGGATCCAGCTGCGGTCGCAGGCCTCCAGTGTGATCTGGGAGGTCGTGATGGCACGCTTCAGCAACGATGTGTGCACGACATCGGGCAGCAGTCCGTGTTCGGCGAGGAGTTCCCCGCCGCGCCGGGCTTCGGCCCGTCCCTTGTCGGTGAGATCGACGTCGACCCAGCCGGTGAACAGGTTCTTGGCGTTCCACTCGCTCTCGCCGTGGCGGAGCAGGATAAGGGTGTAGGGCGCTGCGCTCATGGCCTCATCCTGCCGAACGC
>JBIIJX010000099.1:0-9065 GCA_044233495.1 Candidatus Nanopelagicales bacterium | reverse complement strand
CCGACGACCCGATCGGCCGCCATGCCCAGCGACGCATCACGGACACGTCGACCGCGGAAGACGTCCTGCGTGAGCTGCAGCGCCGCAAGGCCGGGTACCGACCGGGAGACACCGACCTGGCCTGGACGAGGCTGACACCCTGGCGATCGGCGCTGGCGTCCGTGCTGGACCAGGGTGACCCCCGCGTCACCTCGGTGGCGATCGATGCCGAGCCGGACAACGCCAGCGCCGTGCTGCTTCAGGCCTGGATGACCCAGTCGCTCCGCGTGGAGGTCACGCTCACCGCCTCCCCTGGGCCTGGCATCACAGCCGTCGTGATGAGCACAGCGGAGGGTGACATCGCCGTCGAGCGACCCTCCGGCGACACGGCGACACTGCGTCGCCCCGGCACGGCCGAAGCTCGCATCGCCATGCCCAGGCGCGGCATCGCCGGACTGCTGTCCGAGGAGCTCCGACGCCTCGATCCCGACGATGTCTACGGCAGGGTGCTGTCGTACCTGACGATCGCATGATCGTCGACGTACTGCGGCACGCCAGCGCGGCCGCCCTCGCGGAGGCGGTTGCGGCGCGCACCGTCACGACCCTTGTCGAGCGGGTCAGCGAGGCCGGAGCAGCGCACCTGTGCCTCACCGGCGGAGGCATCGGCACCGCCGTGCTGACTGCCCTGCGCGATTCCCCTGCAGTCGACGCGATCGACTGGTCCAGGGTCCACGTCTGGTGGGGAGATGAGCGTTTCGTCTCCGCGGATGACCCCGATCGCAACGATGCTGCGGCCCGAAACGCACTGCTGGACCACGTCGACATCCCCGCCGCGAACATCCATCCGATGCCCGCGCGCGACCGCACGCATACCGATGTGGACGCCGCGGCAGACTCCTACGCCGGTGAGCTCCTGCAGTTCGCGCGCCCGGACGACGTCGTGCCCTCGATGGACATCCTCATGCTCGGGATCGGCCCTGACGGCCACGTTGCGTCCCTGTTCCCGGAAATGCCTGCTCTGCACGATGATCGGCCTGTTGTGGGAGTCCATGGCTCACCCAAGCCGCCGCCGCTGCGGATCACGATGTCGCTGCCCACCATCTGTGCCGCCCAGCAGGTGTGGATCCTCGCCTCCGGTGAGGCCAAGGCACCGGCGGTTCGATTGGCCCTGACCGACACCGCAGGGCCCTTCCAGGTGCCGGCTGCCGGGGCACGAGGCCGCGTGCGAACCCTGTTCTGCCTGGACGAGGCCGCCGCCTCCGCGCTGCCGGTCGACATGGGCCGACCCTCCGCCTGACCCTCCGGGCCTGCAGCCTCCGCGTCCGCCCTAGGCCTCGCCGCGCAGCTTTGCGAGCGCCTCCTCCAGGATCGCCGCTCCGTCCTTGTCCGAGCGCCGCTCCTTCACGTACGCGAGGTGCGTCTTGTAAGGCTCGATCTTGGGGGGTGCCGGGGGGTGCTCAGCATCCGGACCGGCAGGCAGGCCGCACCGCGGGCAGTCCCACTCATCCGGCACCGCGGCGTCAGCGGCGAAACTCGGCCGACTCTCGTGCCCCCGCGAGCACCAGAACGAGATCCACACCCGTGGAGCAGCCTCGCCGCGCTCGGCCTCGCCCATGGGGCCCGCACCGACACGGCTTCCGCGAATCGCACTGCCACCAGCCATGCTGTTCCTCCTGTCAGGCCGTGCTCACGAGTAGCCCCACGGCGATGATGCTCGCCGCCCACACCAGGCCGATGCCGACTGTGAGCCGATCGAGATTCTTCTCCGCCACAGAGGAGCCGCCGACCGATGAGCTCACGCCACCACCGAAGAGGTCGGAGAGCCCACCACCCTTGCCCCGATGGAGCAGGATGAGCACAACGAGCAGCACGCTGGTGATCACCAGGATCACGGCGAGCACGATCGTGAGTGCGGTGATCATTCGACGCTCCCGAGAAGTCAGGTCATTCCGGCCGCGCCGGACTACCAGAGGATAGACGTACCGCTACTGCACCAGCTCGGGTGGGTGCAGGCGGTAGCGGACGATGCCGACGAATTCATCCGGGTCAAGGCTGGCCCCCCCGATCAGGGCTCCGTCGACATCGGGCTGAGCCATGATGGCGGCGATGTTGGCCGCCTTGACCGACCCGCCGTAGAGAACGCGCACTGCTGCCGCAGTGTCGGCCCCGAAGGTCTCGGCCACCCGCGCCCGGATAGCAGCGCATACCTCCTGGGCATCGTCGGGAGTAGCCACCTCACCGGTGCCGATCGCCCAGATGGGCTCGTAGGCGATCACGAGGCCGGCAACCTGCGCGGCGGTCAGTCCCGCCAGATCGTCGTCCAACTGGGCCAGCACGTGCTCGACGTGCCGGTGCTCGCGGCGTACGTCCAGCCCTTCACCCATGCAGACGATGGGGGTGAGGTTGTTGCGCAGAGCGGAGTGAACCTTGGTGTTCACCACCTCGTCGGTCTCGCCGTTGTACTCCCGACGCTCACTGTGGCCCACCGTGACGAAGGTGCACCCGAGCTTCTCGAGCATGGGTCCGCTGATCTGGCCGGTGAAGGCACCGGAGTCCTTCTCGGCGATGTCCTGGGCTCCGTAGAGAATGTCGTAGCGATCCCCGTCGACGAGGGTCTGCACGGACCGGATGTCGGTGAAGGGCGGCAGCACCGCCACATCGACAGTCGCGAAGTCCGCATCGTTCAGGGCGAACGCAAGCTTCTGCACGAGTGCGATCGCCTCGAGGTGGTTCATGTTCATCTTCCAGTTGCCCGCCATCAGCGGCTTGCGGTCATGAGCCATCAGGCGGTCTCCTCCAGTACGGCCAGCCCGGGGAGCGTCTTGCCCTCCAGGAATTCCAGGCTCGCCCCACCTCCCGTGCTGATGTGGGTGAATCGGTCCTCGTCAACATCGAGGATGCGCACGGCCGCAGCCGAGTCGCCTCCGCCGATGACCGTCATCGCCGGCGAGCTGGCCATCGCGCGCGCAACCGCGAGGGTGCCACCGGCGAAGGGCGCCATCTCAAACACGCCCATGGGGCCGTTCCAGACCACCGTGCCCGCGTCTGCTATCCGAGCGGCGAACAGCTCTCGCGTGCGCGGGCCGATGTCCAGGCCCATCCAGCCCTCCGGAATCGCATCGGCCGAGACGACCTCCACCTGCGCATCGGCTGCGAAGCGATCCGCAACCACGATGTCAACCGGCAGCACGAGCTCAACTCCCGTGCTGCGCGCCTGGTCGATGAAGCCGCGGACAGTCTCGAGCTGATCCTCCTCGAGCAGGGAGGTGCCGACGCCATGTCCCTGCGCCGCAAGGAAGGTGTAGGCCATGCCCCCGCCGATGAGGAGGCGGTCCACTCTCGCCAGCAGATTGCCGATGACACCCAGCTTGTCGCTGACCTTGGATCCGCCGAGCACCACGACGAATGGCCGGGCGGGATCGGCCATGATCGCACCGAAGACTGATGCCTCTCTGTGGACCAGTCGGCCGGCGGCGCTGGGCAGCAGGCGTGCGACATCGGTGACCGACGCCTGGTTGCGGTGCACGACTCCGAAGCCATCGGACACGTAGACGTCTGCCAGCGCGGCCAATTCGGCTGCGAGCGCCTGACGCTCCCGTGCATCCTTGCTGGTCTCGCGCGCGTCGAAGCGGATGTTCTCCAGCAGCAGGACATCCCCGGGAGCCAGCCGGGCAACTGCCGTCGGAGCCTCGGCGAGGGGCACCAGGTCGACAGGCGAACCCAGTAGTTCAGCGAGGCGGACAGCCACCGGCCGGAGGCTCAGCTCCGGAATGACCTCGCCCTTGGCACGGCCGAGGTGGGCGACCACCACAACGCGGGCCCCCTGCCGGCGCAGGTGCTCCAGCGTCGGGAGGGCCGCCACGATCCGACCGTCGTCGGTGATCACGGGCGCGCCGTCCGGGCCGTCCGCCAGGGGGACGTTGAAGTCAGCCCTGACCAGCACGGTCTTCCCGGCGACGTCGATGTCGTCGAGCGACTGCATGCGATACGCCTAGAGCTTGGAGCCGACGAGGCCGACGAGGTCGACCAAGCGGTTGCTGTAGCCCCACTCGTTGTCGTACCAGCCGAGCACCTTGACCATGTTGCCGTTCGCATTGGTCATGGTCGCATCGAAGATGCAGGACGCCGGATCCGTCACGATGTCGGTCGAGACGATGGGATCCTCCGTGTAGACCAGGATTCCCTTAAGCGGGCCGTCAGCCGCCGCCTTGACGACTGCGTTGATCTCCTCCTTGGTGGCCGGAGTCTTCAACTCCACCGTGAGGTCGGTCGCCGAACCCGTGGGGACGGGAACACGCATGGCATAGCCGTCGAGCCTGCCCTTCATGTTGGGCATGACGAGCCCGATGGCCTTGGCGGCACCCGTGCTCGTCGGGATCATGTTGAGGGCGGCTGCGCGAGCACGACGGAGATCCTTGTGCGGGTAGTCGAGGATGTTCTGGTCGTTGGTGTACGCGTGGATCGTCGTCATGAGACCCCGCTCGATGCCGAACGCGTCGTCGATGGCCTTCGCCATAGGAGCGAGGCAGTTCGTCGTGCAGGAGGCATTGGAGATGATGTTGTGCGCCGCCGGGTCGTAGTCCTTGTCGTTGACGCCCATCACGATGGTGATGTCCTCACCCTTGGCCGGAGCGGAGATGATCACCTTCTTCGCGCCCGCCGCGAGGTGCTTGCCCGCGCTCTCAGCATCCGTGAAGAAGCCGGTCGACTCGATGACGATGTCGGCGCCGACCTTGCCCCACGGCAGGTTCGCGGGGTCGCGCTCGGCGAAGACCGGGAGCGGCTTGCCGTCGACCAGGATCTGGCCATCGCCTGCCTCGACGCTCACGCCAAGGCGACCGAGGATGCTGTCGTACTTCAGCAGGTGGGCCAGGGTCGTGGTGTCCGTGAGGTCATTGACGCCCACCACCTCGACGTCGGCGCCACTGGCGAGCAGGGCCCGGTAGAAGTTGCGACCGATGCGGCCGAAGCCGTTGATGCCGACCTTGACTGTCACTGCCCACTCCCTGAAGACGGTGAGCCCTCGTGGGGCCCTGAACGATGTCCGTAAACGCTTCCATCCTAGTGGGGTCCGTCCGGGGACCCGGCGTCAGGCAAGGGCCCGAGGCCATCCGATCAACGGGCGTCCACGGAGTCGGACCCAAGGAGAGCGGTCCGCAGTCGCGGCAGGTTGGCCCGCCAGTCCGCGCGCTCCTGCACCTGCTGACGGGCGCGTTCGACGACGCTGACCGGGTAGTGCGCCGTCACGGCGATGAGAGCCTCCGTGAGGGCTGCCACGTCACCGGTGGGAAAGGTGAACCCGGTGTCGCCCTCTCGGACCCAGTCGAGATTGCCAGGGGTCTGGCTGACGACGACCGGAGTTCCGCACGCCATCGCCTGAAGCAGGGTGACCGACGTTCCATCGACCTCGGCGGCCGACACGTAGCAGGCAGCCCGTCCCAGCAACGGCACGAGGTCGCGCTCGTCGACCCGGCCGATGAATCGCACCCGGTCCGCGATTCCGAGACTGCGTGCCAGCTCCCGTAGCTCGGACGTCAGCGAACCCTCGTGGCCGATGATCAGGTACGGGTCGGGGAAGTCCTCGTGCACATCCCGACGGCGTGGAACGGCCGCGAACGCCCGGACGACGTCGGCCACGCGGTAGATCGGCTCATGCGCCCGCAGTGACACCACGAGCGGCGCGTGCGGAGGTACGCCGAGGAGGAAGGCATCGATCCAGGGCCCGTGGTACTGGAAGACCGACAGGTCCACTCCCCACGGCAGGTAGGTGATGGCACTGGCCCCGACTCCGGCTCGCTCGGCGATGCCCGCGTTCCACGACGAGTCCACGATGAGCCCCGTGAGGCGGCCCAGCCAGGACAGGTCGACCTTCATCCGCTCGGCGTCCACCAGGTCGTAGCCCCAGGACAGTCCGATGAGCGTCAGGTCGAGGTCGACCAGGGCCGCGGTGACGGTGTCCAGGGGTCCGGCGAGCACGGGCAGGCCGCCGGCTGCTGCTTCGAGGACTGATTCACGCATCTCCAGCACATCGTGGACGTCGCGGCCGAGAGAGACCACGAAGGGCGTGCACCCGACCTCGAGCAGTGCAGCGACCCAGCGCTCGTCATGCACGCCCCAGTTGCGGGTCACATACACGCAGTCCCGGTCCCCGCCGGCCCCACCGGTCGAGGCGGACCACCCCGAGGGGGTCACGGCAGGACGAGATCGGGTCCGAGCGCGGCCTCGGTATCGGGAATGCCCAACTCAGCGGCGCGCTTGTCGGCGAGGGCGAGCAGGCGCCTGATCCGGCCCGCGATCGCATCCTTGGTCATGGGGGGATCCGCGAGGGAGCCGAGCTCCTCGAGGCTCGCCTGCTGATGCTCCAGACGCAGGCGACCGGCCGAGAGCAGATGGTCGGGCACATCCGACCCGAGGATCTCCATCGCCCGCTGCACGCGGGCACCCGCAGCGACCGCCGCCCGGGCTGAACGCCGCAGATTGGCATCATCGAAGTTCGCGAGTCGATTCGCGGTCGCGCGCACCTCGCGGCGCATGCGCCGCTCCTCCCAGGCGAGAACGGACTCGTGCGCGCCCAGTCGGGTCAGCATCGCGCCGATGCCGTCGCCGTCGCGGATCACCACACGGTCGACGCCTCTCACTTCGCGGGACTTCGCTGCGATGCCGAGGCGTCGTGCCGCACCCACGAGGGCCAGAGCCGCCTCGGGCCCGGGACACGTGATCTCGAGGGAGCTCGAGCGCCCCGGCTCAGTCAGGGAGCCGTGGGCGAGGAATGCACCCCGCCAGGCTGCCTCGACATCGCACATGCCGCCGGCGACGATGGCCGGCGGCAGCCCGCGGACCGGGCGCCCGCTCCCGTCGACCACTCCGGTCTGGCGCGCGAGCGCCTCTCCGCCGTCAACGACGCGAACGAGGTACCTCGAGCCCTTGCGCAGCCCACCGGCCTGGACAAGCACCACCTCGGCCTCATGGCCGTACACCTCGAAGATGTCCTTGCGGACCCGCCGGGCGGCAGCACCGGTGTCGAGCTCTGCCTCGATGACGATGTGACCCCCGACGATGTGGAGACCACCGGCGAACCGCAGGATGGTCGCGACCTCGGCCTTGCGGCAGCAGGACTTGGCCAACTCGACGCGACTGAGCTCATCCTTGACGGCCGACGTCATCGCCATGGTGCAGCTACCCCTTCCAACAAGCTCGCCCCCGACGACTGCGTCCACGGGCCGGGCGCGTGGCACTGGTGCCCACCGCCCGCAGGACACCCTAGGCCAGCACCGTGTCGAAGGCGACGGCGAGGCGCTGCGGATCGTGCATCCCTGCATGCCCCGCATCAGGTCGGCTGACGCTGACCAGGAGAGGGTCTGCACCCAGATCCGCGCAGGACCGCTGCAGCGCAGCAACATCCTCGACGTGATCGCGGTCGGCGATGACGGTGTCGACGCGGATGTCGGGCAGGTAGTTGTAGAGGACGTCAAGGTAGGTGTGCGCGGCGAAGCCCGTGGTCTCGCCCACCTGAGGATTGAGGTTCAGGACCACGATGCGACGTGCCGGGCTCTCGGCGATGGCCCGAGCCAGGTCCGGGATGACCAGGTGCGGCATGACCGACGTGTACCAGGAGCCGGGTCCGAGCACGATGGCATCCGCCTCCAGCACTGCTGCTACCGCCTCCGGGCACGCGGGCGGTGCAGGTGGGTCGAGCGCAATGTGCAGGACATCACCGGGCGTCGTGGCGACCGCGACCTGTCCGCGGACCTCCACCACGCGATCGGGAGCGGCTGGATCGTGTCCGAGGACTTCCGCGACGATGGTCAGGGGCACGGTGGTGCAGGGCAGCACGCGACCATTCGCGCCGAGCAGGGCACCGACCCAGTCCAATCCGGTGACAGCGTCACCGGTCTGCTCCCACAGTGCGGTGATCAGGAGGTTGCCGAGCGAGTGTCCGGCAAGCTCGCCGGAGCCCCCGAACCGGTGCTGGACAACCTGCTCCCAGGTGCGGCCCCAGGCGTCATCGCCGCAGAGTGCAGCCAGGGCCATCCGGAGGTCTCCCGGCGGCAGCACTCCCAGTTCCTCGCGCAACCGACCGCTGGATCCTCCGTCATCCGCCACGCCGACCACGGCGGTGAGCTGGTCGGTGACCCGCCGCAGGGCAGCGAGGGACGCGGCCAGACCGTGTCCGCCGCCCAAGGCCACGACATTTCGGCCCGCAGGGGAAGGAACCAGCCGCGAGCGACCGGGCCGCGTCATTCTCGCCCGAGATCGCGATGGAAGGTGCGCACGACGACGTCGTCCTGGTGCAGGCGCTGCGCCAGGGCCTCCGCCAGCGCGACGCTGCGATGCTTGCCACCGGTGCAGCCCACGGCCACCGTCACGTAGCGCTTTCCTTCGCGAAGGTATCCACTCGAGACGATCCGGATGAGCGCGTCGTAGGTCTCGACGAATTCCACCGCTCCTGGACGCGAGAGCACATCCGCGGACACCGGCTCATCGAGGCCTGTGAAGGGTCGCAGTCGCTCATCCCAGAACGGGTTGGGCAGGAAGCGCGCATCCGCCACCATGTCGGCGTCCACCGGGATCCCGTACTTGAAACCGAACGACATGACCGTGCAGGTGAGCCGCGGGGGCTCCTGAGCCTCGAAGGCATCCTCGACACGGCGCCTGAGCTCATGGACGTTCAGGGACGTCGTGTCGATCACGAGGTCCGCACGGGCCCGCAGGTCAGCGAGCATCTGTCGTTCCGCCTGGAGTCCGTCCAGGATGCGCTGTCCGGCCTGGAGCGGATGTGGACGCCGCGAGCTCTCGAACCTGCGGACCAGGGCCTCGTCCGATGCCTCGAGAAATACCGACCGGAGACTGACTCCCTCGTCCGGAAGTGCGTCAATGGCATCGGCGAGCTCGCGGAAGAACGTCCCGCCCCGCGCATCGACAACAACACCCACCCGATCCACATCCGGAGTGCTGCGCGCAAGGTCAACAGCCGAGACGAGCAGGGACGGCGGCATGTTGTCGATGATGAACCAGCCCATGTCCTCCAGCGCACGCGCGACCGTGGAGCGGCCGGCGCCGGACATGCCCGTGACCAAGACAAGATC
>JBIIJX010000291.1:0-2571 GCA_044233495.1 Candidatus Nanopelagicales bacterium | reverse complement strand
GAGCTCATGCTGCACGCGTAGATCATCCCTCATGACCATCAGTCTCCTGCGGATGCAGGGCCGCATGGATCGAGGCGGCCAGGGACGGACCAATGCCGGGCACCTGTTGAATCTGCGCCACGGATGCCTCCCGCATCGCACGCACGGATCCGAAGTGGCGTCGCAGCGCGGTCGCACGGGCTTTGCCGAGACCGGGCACGTCGTCGAGGATGCTGGCCGTCGACCTTCGTCCGCGCCGCTGCCGATGGTGGCCTATCGCCCGCCGGTGAGCCTCGTCTCGAATCCGCTGGAGCAGGTACAGCGCCTCGCTCGTGCGCGGCAGGATGACCGGGTCCGACTCGCCCGGCACCCACACCTCCTCCAGTCGCTTCGCGAGACCGATGACCGCCACGTCGGAGGCACCGGCTGCCATGAGCGCATCCTGGGCAGCCCGCACCTGCGGGGCGCCACCGTCGATGACGAGAAGGCTGGGTGGGTATGCGAACCTCGTCACCGACCTCTGCTCGTCCCCATCGAGCTGCTCAGCCTGTTCCGTCGCGCCGACGCGAGCGAAGCGTCGCTGCACCACCTCGGCCACGGACGCGAGGTCGTCGGCCCCCGGAGTGCGGATGACGTAGGAGCGATAGTCGGACTTGCGCGGCAACCCATCCTCGAACACCACAAGCGACGCCACGGTGTCCTGCCCCTGCAGCGTCGACACATCGATGCACTCGATCCGCAGCGGCGGCTCCTGGAGGCCGAGCGCATCCTGCACCTCCTGCAGCGCCAGGCTGCGCGTTGTGAGATCCCCAGCGCGACGAGCCGTGTGCAGCCTCAGGAGGTTTGCGGCGTTGTCGACCGCAGTGGCCATCAGGGCCCTCTTGTCACCGCGCTGAGGAGTGCGCACCGCGACCTTCGAACCCCGCAGGCCACTGAGCCAGTCCCCCACCGTGGGCGCGTTCTCCAGAGCCACCGACGTCAGCACCTCGCGAGGCGGTCGGGCCACATCCGGGTCGGCATAGATGCGCTGGACCGCGCGCTCCACGTACCCCGCCGTCGAGAGGTCCTCCGCCTTCTCCAGCACGAAGCCCCGCTCCCCCACGATCCGTCCCCCACGCACGTGGAACACCTGCACGGCCATCTGGAGCTCGTCCTCGTGCACACCGATGACGTCAGCATCCGTCGCATCATCGAACACGACGGTGTTGCGTTCCAGCGCCCTGCTCAGCGCCTGCCAGCGATCGCGGAGCCGTGCTGCCTCCTCGTAGTCCTGCGATTCCGCTGCACTCCGCATGCGCTGCTCCACGCTTCGGATGAAGGAGTCGGTGTTGCCGTCGAGAAACGAGCAGAGCTCCTCGACGAAGACTCGGTACTCCTCCGCCGTCACGCGGCCCACGCAGGGGGCGCTGCACTTGTCGATGTAGCCGAGCAGGCAGGGGCGCCCCACCTGCGCTGCCCGTCGGAACACCCCGTCGCGGCAGGTGCGGACGGGGAAGACGCGCACGAGCTGGTCCAGGGTCTCGCGGATGGCCCACGCATGGGCGTAGGGGCCGAAGTACCGGGAACCCTTGCGCTTGGCCTCGCGCACCACCGCGGCGCGGGGAAACTCCTCGCCCACCGTGACGGCGAGGTAGGGGTAGCTCTTGTCGTCGCGGTACTTGACGTTGAACCGTGGGTCGTGCTCCTTGATCCACGAGTACTCCAGCGACAGGGCTTCGACCTCTGTACGCACGACCACCCAGTCGACCCCAGAGGCTGACGTCACCATCGAACGGGTGCGTGGGTGGAGCCCCTCAAGAGCGGCGAAGTAGGAGTTCAGCCGGGCACGCAGGTTGCGAGCCTTGCCCACATAGATGACGCGGCCGACGGAATCCCGGAACCGGTAGACCCCGGGCTCGGTCGGGATCTCCCCCGGTGCCGGTCGATAGGAGGCCGGATCGGTCACCGTCTGGCGTCAGGTGTCAGCTGAGCACGACGGAGCCGCCGTCGACGGTGACCCCGGCCGGGGTGAGTCCCTGCTGCGACGGACCCTCGAGGACCGCACCGTCGGTGCCGGAGAACCGAGATCCGTGGCAGGCGCAGATGATCTCGTTGTCCACGACTTCGGAGACGAGGCACCCCTGATGGGGGCAGATCGCCGTGAAGGCCTTGAAGTCACCCTCCGCGGGCTGCGTGATCACCACCGCCGGCTCCTCGACGATGATGCCTCCACCGACGGGGATGTCAGCCGTGCTGGCAATCGGGTCGGTCGCCGACGTGACTGCCGAGTCACCCGCCGCATCGGGGCTCGGGGACGACGCGCCGGCCCCGTTCGCCGCCTCCTCGCTGGAGCCACAGGCCGTCACCGCGGCCGCGGTGACCACCACGCCTCCCGTGACGAGCAGAGTACGTCGGTCCATGTCCATCCTCCTGTCAACGTCCATTCCATCGGTCAACGTCCATCCGACTGTCAACGTCATCCGACCGTCAACGCCGTGGTCTCGAGTGTGCCATGCCGCTGTCCTCAGCGCCCGCTCTCGGGGCCGGTGGGTCCCCTTCGACGCCCACGGCTCAGGCGCGAGCGGTCCGGCGCGTCGAACCTCTGCGCGGTGC
>JBIIJX010000279.1:0-2777 GCA_044233495.1 Candidatus Nanopelagicales bacterium | reverse complement strand
TCATCCAGGCGGAGGCCGGTGACGACCCACACGCCCGCCGCACCGTCGAGGGATCGATTCGCGACGACCACCTGGCGGTCGGGGTCGAATGCCCCTGCCACGGTAACCGGACGCCCGATCGACTCTGCTGGCAGGTCCGTGCTGCTGTCCCCCAGTGCCGCCTGCACCGGCACGGCGACGGACGCTGCAGCGCGCTCCGCCGCGAGGATGCTCTGAGTGCGATCCCACTGCCATCGGCCCAGCAGAAGCGCCGCGACGCTGAGGCCGACGAGTACCGCCAAGACGACCAGCCAGCGGGGCGTCAGGGCGAGCCGGAGCATGGCCTGCGCATGCGGAGAGGCAGGCGCTCCCTCCGCTCCCGGCGAGCCCGTCATGGTCAGGAGTCGGCTCTGCCCGGAGCGGGTTCGTCAGGTGTCGAGGCCTCGTCACTCTCGCCGCGGGCGACAGCCTCTTCGGTGAGGAGACGATCACGGGCCTGCTCGCGATCGTCGGCACCGGCCGGGAGCGACGAGTCGATCCGTCCGATCTGCTTGCGCATCGACCGCCACAGCAGGAACAGCGCGATGCCGAGCACGAGGACGAACAGGCCGGCGATGGGCAGCGCCCCGCTGATCAGCTGCTGCTGCTTCTCGACGTCGATGGGTTCCTCGGCAAGGATCGTCGTGAGCATGACCGTCATCATCGCGCGTGATCTCCTGTCAGTGATGCAGTGAGTTCTCCGTGCTGCTGGCGGATGCCGGCGAAGAGATCGTCCTCGGGAAGACTCACCGGCACCTCGGAGCGCGCGAGCTCGAAGTCGTCCGTGGGCCAGACGCGCTTCTGCATGTCCATCGGGACCGCGAACCACATGCCCTCTGGATCGATCTGAGTGCGATGGGCCAGCAGGGCTGCATCGCGATCCTCGAAGAAGTCCGAGGCATCGACCCGCGTGGTGACTCGGGCGAACATGTCGCGGCTGTCGTCCCACCGCTCGAGCCACTCGTCATAGGGCGATTCGAGTCCGGCGTCCAGCATGGCTTCGTGCAGGGCGATGACGCGGGAGCGGGTGAACTGATGGTTGTAGTACACCTTGAGCACCCGCGACGGAGCGCCGAGATCCGGTCGGAAGGCTGCGTCGGCAGCGGCGTCGATCGCCGCCATCGTCGTCTCGTGGGTGCGAATGTGGTCAGGGTGTGGGTAGCCGCCGAACTCGTCGTAGGTCGTGACGACCTGCGGACGGAACCGACGGATCAGCTCCACCAGCGGAGGCACGGTCTCGGCCAGCGGGAGCGCTGCGAAGCAGCCCTCCGGCAGCGGGGGCCGCGGATCACCCTCGGGAAAGCCCGAGTCCTCGAAGCCGAGCCAGGCATGCCGGACGCCGAGCACCTGCACCGCCGCAGCCATCTCCCCCATGCGCACGGCGTGGAGGCCGTGAAGGTCGACTTCGGGCTGGGCCGCCGGATTCAGGACGTCTCCGCGCTCGCCGCCCGTGCACGTGACCACCATGACGTCGACGCCCTGGCTGCGGTACATGGCCGTGGTCGCCGCCCCCTTGCTGGATTCGTCGTCCGGATGGGCGTGGACAGCCATCAGGCGGAGGTCGGTGGTCACGGGGATAGTCTCCCTCACGTGCCCTCGCCCTTCTCCCGGGACCAGCTCAGCCCTGAGATGCGGGCGCGCTACGGCCTCGACCGTCGTCCGATCGGCACCTGGATCGCCGCCGTGGTGCTCGTCGCCGCCTTCATCGCTGCACTCGCCTTCGTCGCGACGGGGGTCACGGGGAATCCGATCGAGTTCCGCCTCGTGTCGTGGTCAGTGGTCGGCCCCGACCGCGTCGACGTCACCTTCTCGGTCAGTCGTCCCGCGGACTCCGCCGTGACGTGCGTCCTCCGCGCCCAGGACGAGAACCGCATCGATCTCGGCTACGTCGTCACGGAGCTTCCTGCGGGTACGGCCAACGAGCTGATCACGTACCCGATGCGCACCCTGGCCCCCGCCTTCGCGGTGGAGCTGCTCGGCTGCTCTGTCGACGGGATCCCCGGCGTGGCACCGCCCCAGTTCCCGCCGGGCGTCGTGCCACCCGAGCAGCCGTGGGCGGCGGGCTGAGACCTCACGTTCGATTCGGCGCTCCACCGCAGCCCGGGTAGCCTTCCTCCCTATGACCGAGAACGACATCACCTGGCTGACCCAGGAGGCCTACGACCGCCTCGTGGAGGAGCTCGCCGACCGTGAGGGTCCGACTCGCGAGAACATCAAGAACCGGATCGCCGCGGCCCGCGAGGAGGGCGATCTGAAGGAGAACGGCGGCTACCACGCCGCCCGCGAGGAGCAGGGCAAGAACGAGGCGCGCGTTCGCCAGCTCAAGCACCTGCTCGAGCACTCCCGCATCGGGGCACCGGACGCCGCCCACGACGAGGTCGCGCCGGGCAAGGTCGTCACGGTCCACTTCGCCGCATGGGACGAGGAGGAGACGTTCCTGCTCGGCTCGCGCGAGGAGGCGGCCCACGCCTCGATCGAGGTCTACTCCCCGACGTCACCTCTGGGCTCCGCCGTCAACGGCGCGAAGGTCGGCGACACCGTCACCTACACCCTGGCCAACGGCAAGGAGATGACCGTCGAGATCCGGAACGTCACGACGTACGGAGGCTGAGGCCTCTCACCCACGGATCTGGACGATGCCGGGCCCGGTGCCCCACGCCCGGTCGGCCGTGAGCGCGTCCTCTCCGCGGCGGGAGGCGAGGGCCAGGCAGAGTCGGTCGCCGAGAGACAGTCCGGCGCGGTCGGTGCGCATGCGGGCG
>JBIIJX010000102.1:0-8870 GCA_044233495.1 Candidatus Nanopelagicales bacterium | reverse complement strand
CACGGGTCACGGGCTCGACGCTCACGCCCTGTGCAACGAGCAGGGACTCGGCGAGCCCTGCCTCTGCCGGACCCGACATCCGGCCCAGGACCTCGGCGAGGTTGGCAGCCCCGATGACGGCCGACCCCAGATGCCGCTCGACGATCTCGGCGCCGCGCTCACCCTGGAGATAGGCCAGCGCGGCTGATGCGTCGAGCACGGTCATGCGTCGCCGAGTTCGGCCCGGCGCTCGTCCAGCAGCTCTGCCACCAGATCGCGCCCCTCGAAGCGACCGCGAAGCCACCGAAGTCCCTCGTCCACGGACATCACCAGCAGCCCTGCATCGGTGTCGATGGCGACCAGGGCGGTGCCCGGCTCCCATCCATGGCGTTCGCGCACCTCCGCCGGCACGACGAAGCGGCCCCTGTCGCCGATGGTGATCGGATGGGTGACGGCAGCACTCATGGACCCAAGGGTACCACTCGGCTGTACCAGGTGGGAATTCACTTTTGTATTCCCACTCCGGTGCTTCCCGGTGTCGTGCGGGTGCCGCTCAGCGCTCCACCCCCGAGTCACGCAGCGTGACCCGGTAGCCCTCGCCGCGCAGGAACTCCACGAGCGCATCGCAGTGCTCCGGACCTCGGGTCTCGACGTGCACGACGATTTCCACCTCGTCGTACCGGAGGTCGGCGTCGTCACGATGGTGCTCGATGTCGACGACGTTCGCGTGCATGCCGCCGATGTCCTGCAGCAGACGGGCGAGGGATCCCGGACGGTCGCTCATCCGGATCGAGACGGTGAGGTACCGGCCGCCCGCGACGAGGCCGTGCCGGATGATCCGCAGCAGCACGAGCGGATCGACGTTGCCCCCTGAGAGCAGGACGGCGACCGGCGGCTCGAATGCGGCGGGATCCGCCAGGACGGCGGCGGCTGCAGCCGCACCCGCGGGTTCGACGACGAGCTTGGACCGCTCGAGCAGGCGCAGCACCGCGGACGAGAGCTCGTCCTCGGTGACCGTGCGGATCTCGTCGACGAGGTTCTCGACGATCGCGAACGGTGTGTCGCCCGGCATGCCGACCGCGATGCCGTCGGCCATCGTCGACATCGTCGCGAGTCGGACGGGGTGACCGGCCTCGAGCGAGGCGGGATAGGCGGCAGCGTCCCGCGCCTGGACGCCAACGATGCGCACATCGGGTCGGTGCGACTTGATCGCGAGGGCGATGCCGGCGAGCAGGCCGCCTCCGCCGGTGCAGACGACGACGGTGCGCACGTCGGGCACCTTCGCCAGGATCTCCAGGCCCACAGTGCCCTGGCCGGCGACGATGTCGGGGTTGTCGAACGGATGGATGACGTCGGCCCCTGTGCGCGCGGAGAAGGCAACTGACCCGGTGGTCGACTAGGCGTCGAGTGCGCGCGCACCACCGATGCCGGCCGACGGGTTGAGCCGGGCGCGCGATGCCGCGGACCTGCCGGCAGCGGCAGCCGTGCCGCTCGGCGAGCGCACCCCGCCGGAGTAGCCGGCCCAGCTGCCCCGGGCATCTGAGGTCCGCCGGTGGAAGTCGCTCACCTCGATGGCCTTCTCGCGCAGGACGAGCTGCGCGGTGGCGCGATCGGTACCACCTTCCGCTGCTGCCGGGATGTCGCTCATGGCCTGGCGCCGAGCCTCAGACAGCCGCTCCTCGATGCGCTTGATGTAGGCGCGATAGAACGCCGTGCGGGCCGTCTGGGCCGTGTGCTCCTTCACCCGGCGACGGCGGTTCTCGATCGCGACGTAGGTCTCGCCGCTCCACACGCGGCTCACGACATATCCCTGGCCGGCATGCACCATCTGCACGCAC
The DNA here is from genome assembly GCA_044233495.1 of Candidatus Nanopelagicales bacterium. Classification (GTDB taxonomy): domain Bacteria; phylum Actinomycetota; class Actinomycetes; order S36-B12; family S36-B12; genus UBA10649. The sequence continues at coordinate 7,053 of JBIIJX010000102.1, read as the reverse complement.
ACAGAGGCGAACATCGTCTCGATGACGTCCAGATCACCGGGCATGCCGTAGCCGATGACGTAGGTGGAGTTCGCCGCCACGTCGACCTGGGCGTCGTTGGCGTGTGCGATGGCCACATAGAGGGTGATGAGATGACGATTGGCCCGCTTGCCCTTCTCGCCGATGGTCGTAGTGCGTGACTCCGGCTGCTGCCGCTGCTCTACGCGCTGCGTGCGTGACCGAGCGACGGCCAGGTCGATGCTCGCCAGCGTGGCGAGCTGCTGGGCCTTCATCAGGTAGGCCTCGGCCTCCGCCTCGATCTCGGTGCGCTCCGCCTTGGCCAGCAGGGCCGCGATGCGTTCGATCGTCGCCGCCATCAGCGGACCCCAGCAGCGTCGTAGCCCGCACGCAGGAGCAGCGCGGCGGCTTCTCCCATCATGCAGGTGACGACGACGTCCATCGCGGTGCGGAACTCGGCACCATGCCAGCGACCCGATGTGCGCTCAGGAGCCACACCGACACTGCAGGCCAGGTGGTGGGACACCTCGTGGAGCACCACCGACTCCCGGCCGGCCCAGAGCTCGGCCGGCAGCGCGATGGCGCGGGACTCGGGCCGGTACACCGCTCGGGTTCGACTGCGCGTCGGGACGACGGTGATGGCGCCGGCAGCCGGATAGGCGTGCCGGACGGCTGCCTGCCCGAGGACGACATCGACGTACGCCTGCACGGTGGCGATGTCACCGAACCTGCGCTGCATCGGGACGTCGAAGCGCGACCCGAAGAAGTCCACGACGCCACCGCGGTCGAGGACCCCGGACCATTGGTCCTCGGCTGCGTAGACGGCGGAGGCGGACACAGTCGGAGGATAGGGTGACGCGGTGACGGCGGCGGTGCACCATGGGACGGCTGGAGTCGCGAGCCGCCACCCGCGGCCATGAGCACCAGCCCGATCAGGGCGATTCCCGCCCGTCCTCCCGGACCAGCCGGAGCGACCGGATGAGCCCAGTGCAGCGCCTCGGGCGGGCCATCCGACGCACCCCGCTGCTCGCCGGCCTCCCGCGCGAGGTCGCGGTGCTCAGCTCCGTCGCGTTCACGGTGGCGCTCGGCTTCGGCATCCTCATCCCCGTCCTGCCCGTGTTCGCCCGCACCTTCGGCGTCTCGGCGCTCGAGGCCAGCGCTGTGGTCTCGGTGTTCGCACTCGTGCGCTTCGTGACGTCCCCACTGGCCGGAGGCCTCGTCGATCGCTTCGGCGAGCAGACGATCATGACCAGTGGCCTGCTCATCGTGGCCATCTCGAGCATTGCTGCCGGGTTCTCCCAGACATACCTGCAACTGCTCGTCCTGCGCGGTGTGGGCGGCCTGGGTTCGAGCATGTTCACCGTCTCGGCGATGGCGCTCCTCCTGCGCGTGGTCGCCACCGAGCAGCGCGGTCGAGCAGCAGGCGCGTTCCAAGGCGGATTCATCATCGGCGGCGTGGCCGGGCCCGCCGTCGGCGGCCTCGTCGTCGCCTGGTCGATCCGCGCACCCTTCTTCGTGTACGCCGGTGCGCTGCTTGCCGGCGCGATCATCGCGCTGGTGTTCCTCCGCGGCACGCGCCTGCGCGAGCGCGAGAAGGTGGTGGCAGACGGTGAGGAGAACCGGCTTCAGCAACTGCGCACCGCGCTGCGCGATCGCGCCTACCAGGCAGCCATCACGACCAACCTCGTCGCCGGCTTCGTCGTCTTCGGACTGCGCTCGTCGGCCGTTCCCCTCTTCGTCGTCGAGGGCCTGGGTGAGACGGCGACGATCGGCGGCATCGGCTTCCTGATCGCCGCAGGCATCAACGCTGTCCTGCTCCTGCCGGCCGGGCGCATGGCTGATACCGACGGGCGACGCAAGGCCATGCTGTGGGGCACCGTCGGAACGGCCATCGGGATGGTGATCCTCACGGGAGCAGACATCGCCGCCAATGGCTGGGGCACACCGGCCGTTGCAGGCACCGTTCTCTTCTTCGTCGCCATGGCGATCCAGGGCGCTGCCGGCGCCTTCCTCGGCTCCGCGCCCAGCGCCGTCGTCGGAGACGTCATGGGCGGCCGACGCGGTGGCATCGTCGTGGCGACCTTCCAGATGATGTCCGATCTGGGCATCATCGTCGGGCCCCTGCTGGCCGGCCTGATCATCGACGCAGCCGACTTCGACTGGGCTTTCGGCCTCGGCGTGGCTCTGTGCCTCGTTGCCGTGGCCACGGTGGTGCGGATGCCCGAGACCCTGCGCCGAAGGGCGGCGGAGGGGTGAGAGGGGCACTCGCCCGCGCTGAGCAACGCGACGCCTCCCCGCATACCCTGTCTCCATGAGCATTTTCGGCACGAAGTCCGCGATGGTGGCTCCCGACCAGGCGATCGCCGGACGAGCCACCCCCGTACTGCCGGACCCTGCACCGCATCTCGTCCTCGGCACCTCCCTGACCGGCCCGTGGCAGGACGGCACCGCGGTGCTCCACCTGGCGATGGGCTGCTTCTGGGGCGCCGAGGAGATCTACTGGCGACTGCCCGGCGTCGTCAGCACCAGCGTGGGGTACATGGGCGGCTACACGCCCAACCCCACCTACCAGGAGGTCTGCTCGGGTCGCACCGGCCACACCGAGACGGTCATGGTCGCCTACGACCCCGCGCTGCTCTCCACGTACGACGTACTGCGGGTGTTCTGGGAGAACCATGACCCCACGCAGGGCTACCGGCAGGGCAACGACGTCGGCACCCAGTACCGGAGCGCGATCTTCACCAGCACCGCCGAACAGGCCGACCTCGCCGCTCGTACTCGTGACGCCTATGCGCGCGTCATCGCCGATCGTGGCTACCCCGACATCACGACGCAGATCGCAGGTGCATCGGGTACGCCGTACTACCTTGCCGAGGACTACCACCAGCAGTACCTCTACAAGAACCCGCACGGCTACCGCTGCCACGCGAACACCGGCCTGTCACTGCCCGCCCTGTAGCACGGCCTTACACAACCCGTACCCGGTCCCGCCAACAGGACCCTGTCTGGTGAGAGAGGCTTCCAACATGAGACGTCGGGTGCTGTGGATCAACATCGGCCTCGGCGTGCTCCTCATCATCGTCCTCGGCGTGGGCCTGGCTCTGCTCGCACCGAAGCCGCCCGAGCAGACCGGCCGAACCATCGCCGCCCAGCGAGGCACGGTCAGCGAGACCGTGACAGCCACCGGGACCGTGGAGACCACCGGCCGGATCGACTTGTCGTTCCGCACGACCGGCATCATCGACACGATCGATGCGGTCGAGGGCAGGCGCGTGATGGCCGACCAGGTGCTCGCTCGACTCGACGACACCACTGCACTACAGGCACTGGCATCCGCGCAGAGCTCCTACGCGCAGGCCGTCGCCAACGCCGAGTCCGCTCCGCTCACCCTCGCCGCCGCGCAGCAGAACCTGAGTGAGGCCGAGCGCAACCAGCAGCTGAACAGGCGCACCTACGCCGAGTCGGTGTCGTCGGCGCGCGAGGCTCTCGCGGACGCGGAGAAGTCGTGGTCCGAGTCATGCCTGACTCCCACGGGTGCGTGCCCCGACGATGCCGTGTGGGCGCAGCTGCGTGCAGCCGAGGCAGCGGTGGTGGCCGCGCAGACGGGCTACACCCAGGCGGTGCAGACCGCGACGACGACAGCATCCACCAACCAGGTCAAGCTGGGCCAGGCGCAGGTGAACGTCGACGCCGCCCGCAGTTCGCAGGTGAACCAGTGCAACACCCACGGATCGGATTCCAGCCAGTGCACGACTGCGGTGGATGCCCTGCGCTCGGCCGAGCAGGCCTACGCGCTGCAGGTACGGGCGAACGAGGCCGCCGACGTGGCCGGCCAGCAGTCACTGGTCAATGCCGACGCCGCGATCACCACGGCCAACGTCGCACTGCGGAACCTGCAGTCGAGCCTTCGCTCGGCCGCCTCGGACGCCGTCCGCGTCGCTCGCAACACCCTCGACTCAGCACTGCTGTCACAGAGCAAGGGTCTCGAGGCCGACCGGCAGGCGGTGCAGGCCGCGCGCGAGGCCCTCGCGCAGCAGGCCGCCGCCCAGCAGGAGGTGGAGGTCGGACCAACGGCCGTCACCCCGGCCCAGGCTGCCGTCCAGCTCGCCCGCGCCGGGCTCGCCTCGGCCCGCCAGGGACTCGCCGACACCATCCTGCGCTCCCCCGTCGCCGGGATCGTCGCAGCCGTCGACGTGGAAACCGGCGATCCGGTCACCTCAGGGACGGCCGTCATGACCGTGCTGCCGGATGCGCCCTTCGAGATCGTCGCCGAGTTCTCCGAGGCCGACGCCCTCAAACTCACCCCCGGGCAGCCGGCCACCGTGAGCTTCGACGCCCTGCCCGGCACGACCGCAGACGGCGTGGTCACGTCCATCGCGGCCCTTCCGACCAAGTCGGCCACGGGATCCGGAGCCGTGTCGTCCGGCTCCGGTGTCACCACCTACAGCGCGACGATCACGCTCGACACCTCCCCCGAGGGGGCCCGCGAGGGCATGAGCGTGAGCGTCGTGGTGACCACGCAGCAGGTCACCGACGTCGTCTGGGTGCCCACAGCCGCCATCACGACGGAGGGTGGCGTCAGCACCGTGACGGTCCGCAGGGGCGAGGTCGACACCGTCGTGCCGGTCACCACGGGTCTGGCGGGCGACTCCGGCACCGTGATCACCGGCGGTGTGCAGGAGGGAGACCAGCTCGTCATCGAGGTCGGTGAGCCGAGCACCTTCCCAGGCTTCGGAGGCGGCGACGGGGACGGGTTCGGCGGTCCGCCTCCGGACCGAGAAGGGTGACCGTGGCACCCGTCATCGACCTGCAGCAGATCACGAAGACCTACGGCTCAGGCGACACCGCAGTCGAGGCCCTGCGTGGCATCGACCTGCAGATCGCCCGCGGCGACTACGTCGCCATCATGGGTGCTTCGGGATCGGGCAAGTCGACACTCATGAACATCATCGGCGCCCTCGACGTCGCAACGTCCGGTCACTACGCACTTGACGGGATCGACATCGATGATCTCGACGAGGGTGCCCTGTCGATAGTCCGGAACCGCAAGATCGGTTTCATCTTCCAGTCCTTCAACCTCATCCCGCGAACCTCCGCGCTGTCCAACGTGGAACTCCCCCTCGTCTACCGGGGCGTGCGTCGCCGCGAGCGACGTCGCCGCGCCATCGACGCGCTGACCTCGGTGGGGCTCGCCGACCGCATGCACCACATGCCGAATGAGCTGTCAGGCGGACAGCAGCAGCGCGTCGCCGTCGCGCGAGCGCTCGTCGCGGAGCCGTCGCTCCTGCTCGCCGACGAGCCGACCGGAAATCTCGACAGCCGCTCCACCCGCGACGTCCTCGACCTGATGGCCGCGCTGCACGATCAGGGCCGCACCATCGTCATGATCACCCACGAGGAGGACGTCGCCGAGCAGGCCGGCCGCATCATCACCCTCATCGACGGAAAGATCGCCGATGATCGCCGCACATCCGCGACATCGATGGCGGCATCGTGAACGTCCTCGAGACCATCCGCATCGGACTGCAGGGCATCGCAGCAAACAAGCTCAGGTCCGGCCTCACCATGCTCGGCATCCTCATCGGCGTCGCGGCCGTCATCGTCCTGATGGCCATCGGCAACGGAGCCTCCGTCGCCGTGACCGCCAGCATCGAGAGCCTCGGCACCAACACGCTCACCGTCCGCCATGGAACGTTCGGCGGCGATGACGACTCCGGACGAACGCAGTTCAAGGATCTCACCGTCGACGACGCAATCGCCCTCGTGGACCCCGTCCTGGCTCCGGATGTGCTGAGCGCGACGCCCGTCGTGTCCGCCGCAACGACGTGCACCTTCGGAGGCTCGAGCTACGCCACCACGGTGACGGGCAGTTGGCCCAGCTACTTCGCCGCGTCGAACAGCACCATCGCCACCGGGACTCCCGTCACCGCCGACGACATCGTCAACAGCCGGCGCTCGATCGTGCTGGGACAGACGGTCATCGGCGAGCTCTTCGGCGAGGAGGATCCCCTCGGACAGCAGGTCGCGTGCGGTGGTGTGCCATTCACCGTGGTCGGCACGATCGAGGAGAAGGGCAGCAGCGGCTTCCTTGACGCCGACGACGTCGCGGTGGCCCCTCTCAGCACCGTGCAGAGCAAGCTCACCGGGTACGGCAGCCTCGACTCGATCCTCGTGCAGGCGACCTCATCCGAGGCGGCGACTGCAGCGGAGTACGAGGTCACCGCGATCCTTGACGAGCGCCACGGCACGACGAGCGAGGACACCCGTGACTACCAGATCCTGAACTCGGCCTCACTGATCGCGACCGTGCAGGACACCATCGGGATCTTCACCGTGCTGCTCGGTGCGGTCGCGGCGATCAGCCTCCTCGTCGGAGGTATCGGCATCACGAACATCATGCTCGTAACGGTGACAGAGAGAACCCGCGAGATCGGCATTCGCAAGGCCATAGGCGCCCGAAAGTCGGCAATCATGACCCAGTTCCTGATCGAGTCGATGGTGCTCTCAGTCATCGGCGGCGGGCTCGGCGTCCTGATCGCACTGCTGGCCACGCGCATCACGGTCGCGGGAGTCGCCCCGGTCGTCGTGCCCGCCTCAGTCGTCGGCGCCTTCGTGGTCTCGGTCTCGATAGGCCTGTTCTTCGGAAGCTATCCCGCAAACCGTGCGGCATCCCTACGACCGATCGAGGCACTGCGCCATGAGTGAACCTGATGCGATCCGAGACGACGAGCCGGCTGGCAGCGAGTCGAGCGACGACGACCTCCGCGCACTGCTGGCGCGCCGCCGGCACTCCCGGCCCAACCGCACGACTTGGGTGCTGCTGGCTCTGCTCCTGGTGGCCTTCGGCTTTGTCCTGGGCTCCTGCACCCAGCGAGCCATGTCGACCTTCAGCGAGCGCATGGCTCCGCCGCCGGCGAATGAGTCGACAGTGGCACCGGACCAGCCGTCCGGCTCGTAGTCTGGAGCCGTGCCTGCGCCGATCGTCCTGCTCGCCCCGGGGGTCTACCGGATCCCGACGCTGGGCGATGCGATCAACTCCTTCGCCTTCCTCGACGA
>JBIIJX010000273.1:0-2890 GCA_044233495.1 Candidatus Nanopelagicales bacterium | reverse complement strand
CTGGGACTCCGTTGGCCTTGTCGCCGGTGATCCGCGGGCCACCGTGAGCCGGATCCTGTTCGCCGTCGACCCCGTCATGGCCGTTGTCGACGAGGCGCTGCTGCTGCAGGCGGACATGATCGTCACGCATCATCCGCTGCTGCTGCACGGCGTCCACTCGGTGGCCGCCGTCGACCACCGGGGCTCGGTCCTGCACACCCTCATCTCGCACGGCATCGCCCTGGCCTGCGCGCACACCAACGCCGACCACTCGCGACCGGGTGTCTCCGACGCCCTGGCCGACCTCCTCGGCATCGTCGACACCGTGCCCCTGGTGCCGGAGGTCGACGATCCGACTGTCGGCACCGGACGAGTCGGGAGGCTCGACGAGACCCTGACGCTCAACGCATTGGTCGAGCGCGTCGCGCAGCGCCTGCCGTCCACGGCGCAGGGCGTGCGGGCCGCTGGCGATCCCGACCGGCTGATCGAGACGGTGGCTGTCTGCGGGGGCTCGGGCGATGCTTTCCTCGCCGACGCGACTGCCGTCGCCGACGCCTACATCACCGCTGACCTGCGCCACCATCGCGCCCAGGACCACCTTGTGGATCGCGGCTGTGCGCTCATCGACGTCGCCCACTGGGCCAGTGAGTGGCCATGGCTGCCCGTGGCCGCTGACGCGATCGCGGCCGACTGCGCAGCGGCCGGCACTACGGTGGAGGTCCACGTCTCCGCGATCGTCACCGATCCGTGGACCATGCACCGAGGGAGCCAGCCCTGAACGCCGACCCCGCCGTCCAGCTCCGCCTGCTCGACCTGCAGGAGCAGGACACCCGGCTGACCCAGCTCGACCATCGGGCCGGGCACCTGCCCGACTCTGCCGCGCTCGCCGACGTCGACGGGCGACTCGCGCGCGTGCGCGACCAAGTGGTCGCCGCCGAGACCATACTCAGCGACCTCGAGGTCGAGCAGGAGCAGGCCGACCGCGACGTTGAGCAGGTGCGCGAGCGCCGTCGCCGCGACCAGGAGCTCCTCGACTCCGGCTCCGTGGGCGATCCCAAGCAGCTGCAGGCAATCTCGTCCGAGCTGGAGAACCTCGTGCGCCGGCAGTCCGATCTCGAGGACGTGGAACTGGAGATCATGGAGCGAGTCGAGGGTGCGCGTGCAGCGGTCGGCCAGCTCGCGGCGGAACGCGACGCACTGGCAGCCGAGCGCGAGGCCATCGCCGCTCGCGTCGCCGCGCAGCTCGCCGAGATCGCCGAGGAGCGCGGTGAGGTTGTGGCACTGCGCGAACGCATCGCGCCGGAGATCCCGGCCGACCTCATGGGCCTGTACGACAAGGTCCGCGCCGACCACGGGGGAGTGGGTGCTGCGCCGCTGCACCGCGGCACGTGCCAGGGCTGCCGGCTTACCCTGCCGCCCACGGAGATCGAGGCCCTGCGCGCCGCCCCCGCGGACGCCGTCATCCGGTGCGAGGAGTGCCGGCGCATCCTCGTGCGCACCGCCGAATCCGGGCTGTAGTCCGCGATGGCGCGATCCCTCATCGTCGAGGCCGACGGCGGCGCCCGGGGCAACCCGGGTCCGGCTGCCTGCGGTGCTGTCGTGCGAGACGCCGTCAGCGGCGCCATCCTCGCCGAGCTCGCGGAGTACCTGGGCGAGGTGAGCAACAATGTCGCCGAGTACCGAGGAGCCATCGCCGGGCTCGAGCACGCGCACGGCATCGACCCCGACGCCATCGTCGAGATGCGTCTGGACTCCAAGTTGATCGTGGAGCAGATGAGCGGCCGCTGGCAGATCAAGCATCCCGACATGCGCACTCTCGCGCGACGGGCGCGCGATGTGTTCCCGCCCGGTCGCGTCACCTACACCTGGGTGCCGCGCGAGCAGAACAAGCGGGCGGATGCCCTTGTCAACCAGATGATCGATGCGGCTCTCGCCGGGGACGCGCGGCCGATCCGCCGTCTGGACGGCCTGCCCCTCGAGGATGTGCTGGCCGAGGACGTCGTCGGCGGCATCGAGGTGGAGCAGAGCCGCGCGATCATGGCGGGTGCTGCCACGCAGGCACCGCGAGTCCTGATCGGCTGGGCTGACCTCGGGCCGCCCACCTACACCGTGATGGCACGCCACGGGGCCACCGAGTTGAGTCTGGAGAAGAGATTCAGCGGGAGCGGGGGGTTCGATGCACCTCTGGCGCCGCTGGGTCTCGCGCAGGCGCAGGCCCTCGCTGCCGAGCTTGTCATCCGGGCGGACATCCAGCGCATCGTGAGCTCCCCTCTCCTGCGTACCCGCCAGACGGCCGGTATTGCCGCCGATGCCCTCGGGCTCGACGTCGATGTCATCGACGGATTCGCCGAGTGCGGCTTCGGGGAGTGGGACGGCCACACCTTTGCCGAAGTGCGTGAGCGGTGGCCGCGGGAGCTCGAGGAGTGGCTCGCGTCGACTTCCGTCGCGCCCCCGGGTGGGGAGACGTTCGAGGCTTGCCAGGCGCGGGTGCTCAAGGCCCGCGAGGAGGTCGTTGCGCGCTTCCCCGGTGAACGCGTCCTCGTCGTCTCGCACGTCACGCCGATCAAGGTCATGGTGGCGCATGCGGTCGGTGCACCGCTGGCGAGCCTTTATCGCATGGAGCTGCCGCCGTGCTCGCTGAGCTCGCTTGCCTGGTTTCCCGATGGCAACGCGTCTATGTTCAGCTTTGCCGAGGCGACGCACCTGCGGGCTGTGGGTACACCGCACGGCGTGTGACACCGGTCAGCGCAGGATCACGTCGAGCATCGACGGCTCGACACCTCGACCGTCCGTCAGCTCGACCTCGTAGCCCTCGCCCTCGAGAGCGTCGAGCAGTCCGGCGACATCCGTGGGCCGTCGACGCGTGGTGACAAGGGATCGCACAACGTGGCCCTTGGTCGCCTTGTTGTTG
>JBIIJX010000272.1:0-2904 GCA_044233495.1 Candidatus Nanopelagicales bacterium | reverse complement strand
CACGAATGCGGCGACCGCCAATGACATCGCGGAACTGGCGGAGTTCCGCAAGCGCATGGGTCTGCCGCCCATCCAGCAGCCATCACCGAAACCCCCGGCGGCCGCCCGTGCCGTGTCCTCCCCCGAGAGCGATGACGACTCCGAGAGCGATGACGACGCCGACAGTGACACCATGAGCCTGCAGACCGAGTCCGAGTATCCGCTCCGCGGGGCTCTCGACATCAATGCCGGTCTCGGCTCACCTGCGCGGGCACCGGCGACGACGGGGCCGCGACAGGGTGCCATGAACTTCTCCAAGTACTTCTCGACGTTCGGCGCACGCATGAAGTACGCGGGCTTCTGGGGCGCCCTTGGCGGGCGCGGCGGTGCGCGAGCAGAGCGAGGCGCCGAGGCGCGGGCCGACGCCCAGCGGCGACGCAACGCCCAGCGCTGGGCACAGCCGAGTGTGGGGACGCAGCTCTTCCGCAAGGCCCCCTACCCGTGGATGCGCAGCGCAGAGTGGAATCGGAACGCTGACCGACAGGTGGGCCGGGGCGCCGGTGATGATCGCCTGAAGCGCGAGTGGACGGATGACGCCAATCTCGAGTCCAATCCCGCCTTGGGCATGAGCCGAGGAAGCGTCGACATCTGGGAGTCGAATCTCGACCAGGCGGATGACATCAACAAGAGCCGTCGCCAGGGCGGTGCCACTGGCGCAGCCCAGGGCGACCTGCTCCGCAAGGTCCGCAGCCAGGTCGCCGCGCAGGGCGGCAAGGGCGCCGCGGCCAACGAACGCACCCGCAACCTGATGATGATGATGCTCAAGCTGTCCCCGAACCGCCGGTCGCAGGCCGTCGATGCCGGCGACGATGCCCCGTATGCGAAGGGCGGCCTCATCGACGGCATCCCGGCAGCCATGGGCCAGCCGAGCAGTGACTGGCCTGAGTACATCCCGCCGGCAGTGACGGAGGTGTTCCGCAACTTCGATCCGAATGCGGAGGATGGCGGGACCGGCTACTACGAGGCGGACATGCGCCACAAGTTCCCGGACATCATTCCCGGTGCGAAGGGCCTGAATGCGCGCGCCATGATGTCCGACAGCGACCGCACGCTGTCGAACTGGGATCCGAATGAGGCGATGGACCTGCCCGAGAACGACGATCAGGTCTGACGGACACCGGCATTCACACGCACACGTGGACAGGCGAGGCACCGGGCAGGCCGGTCAATGCCTCCCCGCAGGCGCCATCGTCCGGCCGGTGAGCGCGGGCGGCGCTCCTGCATCGCGCGACGACCGTGCGCGACGCGCTGGCGGTCAGGTCCGGGCGAAGAAGTAGGCGGCCTTGCGGGAGAACAGCAGGGCGAGGATGACCAGAGAAATGACGATCTGCACGGCACCCGCGAGACGCAGGCCGGGCTCGGCGATCAGGCGCCAGATGCCGTTGAGCAGCTGCAGGACGGTGAAGATGACCACGATGAAGCGGGCGAACGAGTTGCCGTTGAGGATGCCCTTGGCCAGCAGCGCGTAGATCAGGGCCGTGACGATGACCAGGCCGATGGACACCAGGCCGAGCCCGTCACGCATCTCGGGATCGAACAGGGCGACCACCGAGCTGATGAGTGCGCCGAGCGCCGAGAGGATCATCAGGATGGCGATCAGGGTGACGCCGAACGGTCGCGTGATCTCGCTCATGGCTGCTCCTTGGTCAGGCCGGATGTCTCAGTGGGCCTCACCGTACGCCAGTGGCGGCCACGAATCCGGCGGTTCCCGGAGTGTCCGGGTAGTCCGAGGCGCAGGGGCGCGCATCGCGCTCGTCCCTGTCGCGCTCGTGTGCTCCGACAGCCACCAGTGTCGGGGGCTTCTTCGCTGAGAGCTGACGGTCCAAGCACGGTCGTTCCGATTCGCTGCGACCCAGATCCCCTCGGGTTTCGCACCAGCCCCCTAGACTCCAATCAGATGCGGTCAGGTTCCGGGGCTCAACGGTGAATCCCGCGTCGAAGGGGACTCTCCAGTCGAAGCCCCCGACGGCCAGCCGACCCAAGAAGGATTCGGCCATGCGACGATCAATCCGTGCTACCGGCCTCGGCGTCGTCGCCGCGGCCATGCTGCTCACCACTGCTGCGTGCGGCAGCAGCGAGCCGGCATCGACGACCACAAGTGCTGAGGCCGCCGGTAACGTCGTTGATGTCGCCGTCTCGGCCGGAAGCTTCACCGTGCTCACCGAACTGCTCACCGCTACTGGGCTTGCGGAGACTCTGTCGGGGCCTGGGCCGTTCACCGTGTTCGCACCCACTGACGAGGCCTTCCAGGCCACGGCCGACGAACGCGGCATCACCCTGGACCAGCTGATCGATGCCTACTCCAATCCCGAGGAGCTCTTGAAGGAGGTGCTCCTCTACCACGTGGTTCCCGGCAACATCCCTGCAGCGGACATGGTGGCTCTCAACGGCCAGAAGGTCGAGACACTGTCGGGTGAGAAGTGGACCGTTGTCACCGAAGGCGAGACTGTCGCCATCAAGGACGGCTACAACCGACTCGTCAACGTCGTCGACGTTGACGTCCCTGCCTCCAACGGCGTCATCCACATCCTCGACCGAGTGCTTGAGGGATCGATGCCTGGTTACGACAGCGATGACGCGGCATCGGCGCCCACAACCAGTGAATACGCGCCCTACGACACGACCTTTGACGGAGCAGCGAGCGCCAGCGTCTTTGATGATCTCGTCGCGGCGGGCAGTTTCACTGTGCTGACAGAGCTGCTGACATCGACAGGTCTCAAGGACACCTTGTCGGGTCCTGGTCCCTTCACCGTGTTCGCTCCCACAGACGCCGCCGTCGAGGCCGAAGCCGCGGCACGGGGGATCTCCGTGGACGATCTGATCGCATCCACGCGCGCTGACCCCAAGCTGTTGAAGGAGATCCTC
>JBIIJX010000271.1:0-2920 GCA_044233495.1 Candidatus Nanopelagicales bacterium | reverse complement strand
GGGCGTCCTGGTCAGACTCGGCGGTGAGTGTGCTGGACATGGACGTGTTCTCCTTCGCTGAGCGCACCATGCGCCCGCCATCACGATAGGGGCGGCTCACCGCATATCGGTCACGACACGCGTGCTGCGGATCCCACGAGTGAGCCCTCCCAGGGAGTGCCGGACAGCCACGCGTCGGCCAGGGCGCTCAGTTCCCCCGTCGCATCGAGCTCGGCGAGGGCCCCGTTGACGCAGGCGACGAGCGGGTTTCCTGCGGCGAAGAGCAGCGCGTAGGGCGGGGAACCCGTGGCCGACGCCAGGTACGGATCGGAGGTCGCGGTGGAGTCCGTGGGACCAGCGGCGGGCACCTGCCCGATGACGAAGTCCACCCGCGGGCCGGCGCCGAAGGGATCGTCTCCGAGTTCGAGGATCACCCAGGCCACATCGGTGGACGGGAACCCGAGAGTCTCTGCGACGGCGTAGCCGAGAGCCCCCTCGAAGCCCTCGCCCGTGGTCGGGTCGCCGTCGATGAACAGCGGGGCGATGTCGACCTCCCGGGCCCCGATCGTCAGCTGTCCCGGATTGACGACCGTGAGGTTCGGCGTCGAGCACTCGTCGAGAGCGGACTCGTCGGCCGGTGCGAGAGCGATCTCGGGCGCTGCAGACGGAGCAGGTGCCGAGTCGATCGCCGTCGAGCAGGCGTTGGCCGCGAACGCCAGGACCAGCACCCCGACGACGCGACCGATGCGAGCGACCAGGGTCGCGGTCAGGATCCGCCGCCCGGCGGCAGCTTCGCGTGGATGTCCTGGCAGTCCGGGCACACGGGGAAGTTCGACGGATCGCGGTTGGGGATCCAGATCTTCCCGCACAGGGCCTTGACCGGGGTGCCCGTGACGGCGCTCTCGACGATCTTGGCCTTCTCGACGTAGTGCGCGAAGCGCTCGTGGTCGCCTTCGTCGCCGGAGGCGGGACGCTCCTCCAGGAGGGTGCCGCCGGACAGTCCAGGCGTCTCTAGGGGCTCAGTAGGCATGGCCCGAGTCTAGTTCGAGAACCGTCATTTATACCCCCTAGGGTATCTGCTACACTCACCGAATGACGACGACGAACCTGACCGAGGCGACCTTCGCCGACACGATCTCCGGCAACGACATCGTGCTCATCGACTTCTGGGCTGCCTGGTGCGGTCCCTGCCGAATGTTCGCCCCGGTCTACGAGACCGTCTCGGATGCCAACCCCGACATCGTCTTCGCGAAGGTCGACACGGAGGCAGAGCCGGGACTCGCCGGAGCCTTCAGCATCTCGTCCATTCCCACGCTGATGGTGGTGCGCGAGGGCGTGGTCCTGTTCTCTCAGGCGGGGGCGCTGCCCGAGCCTGCGCTGGCCAACCTGGTGCAGGCCGCTCGCGACGTCGACATGGACGATGTCCGTCGGCAGATCGCCGCGACTGAGCAGGAGACTCCCGGGACGGCCTGACCGGGGTCTGAGCGACTCGGGGCACACCGTGACCGGAGTCCTAGGGCCTCACAGGTCGGGACCTTCGGCCCGACCGCCGGACCTGCCGCGCGACCTACCGTGGAAGCACAAGACACGGGAGGACACCATGCCGCAGCAACCCCTAGCCCAGATCCCGCAGGATGCCCAATGGTTCTGGCAGGAGCACGCCTCCTGCCGTGAGGCCGATCCCCTGCTCTTCTTCCACCCGCAGAACGAGCGCGGCTCTTCCAGGGTGCGCCGCGACCGGGCCGCCAAGACGGTGTGCGCCGCCTGCCCGGTCCGCCTCGAGTGCGCGGACTATGCCGTTCGCGCCCGGGAGCCCTACGGCGTCTGGGGTGGCCTGTCCGAGGAGGATCGCGAGGCCATCTACGCACGCTTGGACTCCCGTCACTACCCGCGGGGCAAGGGTGACGGCCTCCGGGCCGCCGGAGCGGATCTGAGCGAGGCGATCTCACCCCGAGCTCTCGGCATCGCGTAGGCGGCGTGACGGATTCGGCATCGCATCGGAAGCCCGATTCCGGCATCGCGTAACCTTCTGCCGGTGAGCCTCACCGGACGCGACTTCCTCAAGGAAGTCGACTTCTCCCCCGCCGAACTCGACGGCCTGCTGACCCTCGCAGCCGAGCTCAAGGCCGAGCGAGCGGCCGGCACTGAGGTGCCACGCTTGGTCGGCAAGCAGCTGGCCCTGATCTTCGAGAAGACGTCCACCCGAACCCGGATCTCCTTCGAGGTGGCGATGCGCGACCAGGGCGGCCACGTGACCGTCCTCGATCCCGCGGCCTCCCAGATCGGGCACAAGGAGTCGATGGCCGACACCGCCCGCGTGCTGTCCAGGCTCTTCGACGGAATCGAGTACCGCGGATGGGCGCAGGCGAACGTGGAAGAGCTCGCCGAGCACGCTGACGTTCCCGTGTACAACGGCCTCACCGATCAGTGGCACCCGACGCAGATGCTGGCCGACTTCTTCACGATGCGCGAGCATGCCCAGGACCCGAGCGCCCCGTTGCGCTACGCGTACGTCGGGGATGCCCGCCACAACATGGGCAACTCCCTGCTGGTCATGGGGGCCTTGATGGGCGCCGACGTGCGCATCGTCGCCCCGGAGACGCTGCGACCGAGCCCGGAGGTGCAGGCGATGGCACACGGCTACGCCGACCGCACGGGTGCCCGCATCACCCTCACGGACGATCCGGCTGTCGGGCTTCCCGGCGTGGAGTTCCTCCACACCGACGTGTGGGTCTCGCTGGGCGAGCCCAAGGAGGTGTGGGACGAGCGTGTCGCGCTGCTGAGCCCCTACCGCGTCGACTCCGCGCTCATGGCTCTCACCGGTGATCCGTCGACGAAGTTCATGCACTGCCTGCCCGCCTTCCACGACGAAGGCACCGCAGTCGGCCGGATGGTGGCTGAGCGGTTCGGCATCACCGGCGGTGTCGAGGTCACCGACGAG
>JBIIJX010000057.1:0-11804 GCA_044233495.1 Candidatus Nanopelagicales bacterium | reverse complement strand
GAGACCGTCGCGGACGAACTCACCCAGACCGCCCAGTCACACGCCACGCCGCGCCGCACTCTGCTGATGGAGGGAGCTGCCCCCGTGCGGAGCGAGGTCCCTCTGGAGGTGGGAGACGAGCCATGTGTCGTCCTCATGTCGAGCACCGGACTGCTGGCCCGCACGACCGACCTGTCGACAACGGCCGACATCGGGCACGAGCAGCGCGCCACCCATGACGTGATCACGAGCACCGTGCCGGCCACGTCCCGCGCCGACATCGGACTCCTCACCTCCCGCGGCCGCGTGCACCGGCTCCACGTGGTCGACCTCCCCGCCATTCCGCCCACCATGGGGGTGCCGGCTCTTTCGGCGGGTGCTCCTCTCGGTGCCTTCATCGACCTGCCCCCCGGAGAGCGGCCGGTGTGCCTCACCTCCCTCGACGACGATGGGGGCATCGCACTGGGCACCGCCTCCGGCGTGGTCAAGCGCGTCGTGTCCGATCCGCTGCAGAACAAGGACGTCTGGGATGTGATCCGGCTGGACGACGGTGACGAAGTCGTGGGCGCCTCGCGACTCACCGAGGCCGAGGCAGAGGACACCGATCTGGTGTTCGTCTCGTCCGACGGGCAGCTGCTGCGGCTCCCGGCCTCCAGCGTGCGACCCCAGGGACGACCCGCTGCAGGCATGGCGGGGATCCGTCTTGCAGCAGGCGCCCGGGCCGTCGCCTTCTGCACGGTGCCTGCGCATCGCGAATGCGTCGTCGTGACGATCTCCGGCGCGGATGCTGCCCTGCCCGGTACGGAGCCGGGAGCGGTGAAGGTCACCTCCCTGGCCGAGTACCCTCGCAAGGGGCGTGCAACAGGCGGCGTGCGGTGCCACCGTTTCCGCCGGGGTGAGGATCGACTGATCGCGGCGTGGGCGGGACCAGCGCCGGCACGAGCGGCCAGTGCCTCAGGCGTGCCCGTGGTCCTTCCCGAGGTCGATCAGCGTCGTGACGGTACCGGAGTACCGGGAACCGCACCCATCGACGGTCTCGGCGGCGCGCTGTGAGTCAGACCTGCAGCGCGCGGTCCCTGCAGGTCGGCGAGGTCCTTCCCGGAACGGCACCGACAGCACTCACCTGGGTTGTCGTCGAGCATCCCGGACCGTGGGGCAGCGATGCCCTGGCGGATGCTGCCCTGTCCGACCTCGCGAGGTCCGCGCTGCTGGGTCTGAAGGCCGCAGGGGCGGGAGTCCTGCTCGCCAGGCCCGCGCGTCCCTTCGCGCCCGGCCTCGGCCGGTCGGGTAGCGCATCGGCAGCGGGGGGCCACCAGGTCCTGCTGGCGCGTACGGCCCCGGGTGGCGCCGTGCAGCGCCGAATCCGCGTAGACGACATCGCCGACCTGGCGTCGTGGGACGCCGCTGCCATCGCCCACGGGCATCTGGCGACGGTGGGCGCGGCCGATCCCGCCCGCGTCATCCTCGTCTGCACCCAGGGCCGGCGCGATCCCTGCTGCGCCGTCGAGGGACGTGCACTGCTGTCTGCCCTGCTTGACGAGATGGCCCGGCGTCCGGAGCCGTCCGGGCATGTCGAGCTCTGGGAGTCCAGTCACATCGGCGGTCATCGCCTCGCTCCCGTCACGCTGACCCTTCCGTCCGGAGCGGTGCACGGCCGGCTGCCCGTCTTGCGGGCAGCGGACCTCATCGAGGCCGCAGCACGTGACGAGGTGCTGGTGGAACACCTCCGGGGCCGTACCGCCCTGCCGGCGCCGCTCCAGGCGGCGGACGTCGCGCTGAGGCAGTCCATCGCGGAGCCGGCCGCCGCTGCGATCGACGTGCTCGTCATGACGTCGGAGCGCGCCGTCGCCACAGGACACGACTGGCGGCCTTCGACGACGGTGGTCGACGTCGAGGTCCGCCATGCCGATGGACGGGCATGGCGCACACAGGTGAGGCGGGAGGACACCGGGGCCAACCGCCCCGAGTCCTGCAGCAAGGAGCCCGTGCCCCTGCTCCACTGGGTCGTCGACGATCTGGTCCCGACCCGGCACTGGAACTAGCCGGCGGCTGCCCGCAGGAGATCGTCACGGTCGTGGATCGTCGTGCGGTCGCGACCCCGCGTCGCCCCGAGCGCGCGCTCGGCGGCGTCGATGGCGTCCCAGCCCGAGGTGGTCACGGCCGGCACGCCCCTCTCGGCGAGCAGCGCCGCGAACTGTCCGGCCCGTTCTGGCGTGGGAAGGATCCCTGCGTCTCGGTCCGCAAGGACAGACGCGACCGTGGCCACGGCATCCTTCTTGTTCGTGCCGATGATGCCCGTCGGTCCGCGCTTGATCCATCCGGCCACGTAGAACCCCGGGACCACCGCGGCACCGTCCATCACGCGACCCTCCTCATGCGGGATCACATTGCGCTTCTCGTCGAAGGGCAGCGATCCGAGCTGGGTGCCCCGATATCCGACCGAGCGCACCACCAGATCCGCGGCGATCTCCTCGGTCTCCCCGGTCCCCTCTGCACCACCGTCAGCCGTCAGTCGCGTGCGTTCGACGATGACGGAGCGCACCCGGTCGTCGCCCTTCAGCTCGATCGGACGCGACAGGAAGCGCACGTGGATTCTGCGCGGGCGACCCTCGGCCGCCCGGGTGGACCACTCGCGGATCACCTCCACATTGCGGCCGACGGCCCGGTCCGCCTCGGCTGCCGCCGCGCTGGCCTCGTCGAGTTCAACGTCGGAGGGATCGACGACGACGTCCGCCTCGAGCAGCTCGCCGAGCTCCTTGAGTTCCTTCGTCGTGAACGTCGCCTGGGCCGGACCGCGCCGGCCGAGGAGGTAGACGTCGGTGATGCCGGACGAGGCGAGGGTGTCGAGGACGTGCTGCGGCATGTCCGTGTGGTCGAGCTCGCCCACCGTCTTGGCCAGGACACGGGTGACGTCCACCGCGACATTGCCCACGCCGACGACGACGGCGGACGTCGCCGTCGGGATGAGCCGCTCGAAGCGCTGCCGATCGGCGTCGGGGTGACCGCAGTACCACGCCACGAAGTCTGTGGCGGCGACGCTGCCGTCGAGATCCTCTCCCGGGATGCCCAGGCGGCGGTCGCTCGAGGCTCCGTAGGTCAAGATGACGGCGTCGTAGCAGGCGAGAAGGTCCTGAGGTGACACATCGGCGCCAACGGTGACGTTGCCGATGAATCGGACGCCCGGCTTCTGGAGGACCTTGTTCAGGGTGTCCCGAACTGACCGGATGCTGAGGTGATCCGGAGCCACTCCGTACCGCACGAGACCGAAGGGCACCGGAAGCCTGTCGATGATGTCGACTTCGACCCCGTCCTCCGCCGTCAGGGCATCAGCGGCATAGATGCCCGAAGGACCGGAACCGACCACCGCGACACGCATCTTCACTCCAAGGGCAGACCCAACAGTTCACGTGCCAACCTAAACCCTGGAGCGGGGTCGGTGGGGTCCAGACGCACCGGAACGAGTCCGGCAGCCTCGGCTCCCTCGAGGTTGACCGGCTGGTCGTCGATGAAGACCGTGGTCGACGGGTCCACCCTCATGCGCTCGATGACCAGCTCGTAGGCGCGCAGATCGGGCTTGTACACACCCTCGGTGCGACCGTCCACGAGGACGTCGAAGTCGCGCAGGATGCTCATGCGCTGGATCCACTGCTCGTCGTGGAAGCTCGTGAGGTCGTTGGTCAGGGCGCCGACGGGAATGCCGGCCGAGCGGGCATCGTCGATCAGGCTCCGCGCTCCCGGGCGGATCAGCTCGAGTTCCGATCCGGAGTACAGGTGCCCGCACAGATCGGGCATGGTGGCGGGCTCACCGGTCAGGTTGCTGAACTCCTGGGCCCGGAGCGCCCAGTACTCCCTCTCGTTCATGCCCCCCGACTGGAAGGTCTGCCAGTCCGGGTCGGCTGCGGGATCGAACGGGCCCGTCCAGGAGAAGGAGCCCGGAGCCAGGCCCAGATCCCGCTCACCGACATGCCGCAACTCAAAGGGTGTCAGGAGGACCGGACCCCCGAAGTCGAAGATCACGGCCGTCGCCTTGCCAGGCCTCATTGTCAGTGCTCGACCTCGGTGATCGTGACCATGTCGAAGCGGACGACCTCGCCGAACCACCCGCAACCGCCGCACCAGGTCATGAAGCAGCGGCTGTCACCCGACCAGTACTCGGTGATCATGCCGCCGTCGGCATCGATGCCGTCGCCGCACATGGGGCAGTACTTGGGACGGTCGAGCAGGTGCCGCTCGGCGTCTCGCGCGAACCATGCCCCAGGAGGCGGCAGCCGATGCGGATCCGGGGGAAGTCCGACCTCAGGCACCTGATGCCGCCTTGGCCTTGCTGGCCCAGGCGTCGGCATGCAGGTCGAGAAGCTGCTGCTTCAGGGGGCTGTACCTCATGGAACCGCCGGTGATCCACGCCTTGGCGAACTCGCTCTCGGCGCCGAATTTGTCCTTCTCGCACGGCAGGGTGATGATCTCGTGCTTCTGGCGGACGATGCCGATGGGATCCTGGCCGTCTGCGACCTTCTTCATGTTCTCCTTGAACATCTTGCGCAGCATGGCCACGCCACCGTCGGACCGACCCAGATGCTCCTGGGTGCGATCGGTGATGGAGCCCTGCGACACCCAGGCCATGATGTCCTGGCCCTCGATGTAGTCGGTGATGAAGCGGCCCTGCTCGTCCCGCCACAGGTACTCGTAGAAGGTCGGGCGGTCCTGGGGCTCCCAGGTGCCGCCATCAGGAGCATGGTTGGAGTAGAAGAGCTTCCAGGTCGTGGTGTCGTCGATCGGGACACGGATCTGCATCTGGTCGATACCTGCGCCCCCGACGCGCATGTAGAACGGGAAGACCAGCGGATGGCCGATCTTCCAGTCGTCGTTCTCCTCTGTGCTGCCCTCGAGGACACGGCGCTTGAGGATGCCCCACTCCATCTCCTCGAAGCCCGTCTTCATGTGCTTCTTCTGGAACGCCTTGGGGGCATCGAATCCCTCGGTCTGGCCGAGGAACTCGAAGTAGTAGCCGTGCAGCCACTCGACGTGGTGCGGATCGACGCTGTTCTCCATGATCTGCAGCCAGTTGCACGGCAGCGTCGTGTAGCCGCAGTCCTTGATGCCGTCCATGACGAACACGTCGAATCGCGGAAGCTCGGGGGCGGGTTCTGGTCCGACGTAGACCCACACCAAGCCGCCCATCGTCTGCGCCTTGCCGGAGCGCTGCTTGACCCGCTCGCGGAAGTTCTGGTTGTCAGACTCCGCGGGCTGCTCGAGGCAGTTCCCGTCGAAGTCCCACTTCCATCCGTGGTACCCGCAGCGGATGCCGTCCTCGTGCACGACTCCGTAGGTGAGCGAGGCGCTGCGGTGCGGGCAGGCCTCCCCCACGATGCCGTACCGGCCGCCCTTCGGGGTCTTGAACAGCGTCCAGTTCTCGCCGAGGAGCCGCACGGTCTTCGTGGGCACCTCGTCGAAGTCCTGCTCGAAGGCGATGGGGTACCAGTAGCGCCGCAGCAGTTCGCCCATCGGCGTGCCGGGCCCCACCTGGGTGAGCTCCTCGTTCTGCTCCACCGTCAACATGACTATGTCCTCTCGCCTTCGATGTTGTGCCAAGGGTGCCCCGGTTCCGTCGGGCAGGCAACAGGTGCTTCCCGCCCGACGGAACCGGATCTGAATCCGTGCGTGAGCCCGATCAGGACCTACAGGATGGTGACCGTTCCGTTGGAGCCGTCGACCCGGATGCGGTCGCCGGTCTTGATGGTCGACGTCGCGAACCCGGTGCCCGTGACGGCCGGGAGGCCGTACTCGCGGCACACGATGGCAGCGTGACTCATCATGCCGCCAGTGTCGGTGACGGTTGCCTGGATCTTGCCGAAGATGGGCGCCCAGGACGGGGCCGTCAACGGCGCGACCAGGATCTCACCCTCCTGCACCTCGCTGATCTGATCGGGGCTGAAGATGACCCGAGCGAGTCCCTCGACGACGCCGGGCGACGCCGACATGCCCCGCAGCTGGCCGTCCTCCCCGGCACCGCCTCCGAGCCAGGCACCGACACTCTCGGTCGTGATGCCCCAGAGCATGACGGTGAAGGGCTCGGTGATGACCTCCGGCGGAACACCCATGGCCGGAGTCGGCTTCCACGCTGACAGCGCCTCGTGGATCCCACGGCGACGCTCGATCTCCTTGGGCCAGTAGGACGGTCCGGCCGCCGGCGCCGGGGTCGCCCAGGAGTGGAAGTAGTCGAACAGGGCGTCCTCGACCTCGGTGCGCTTGAGGAAGAAGATGTCGTTCGCCTCCGACCAGAAGCCCTCCTTGACGAAGAGCTCGCCGAGCTGGCGCATCTTGCGCCAGATCACCGAGTGACTCCAGTGCTCGACGTAGAAGTTGTGGTTCTCCACGTACGGGAACACGACGCGGGCAAGGCCCAGCTTGCCCTGGAAGGCCTCACGGTCCGCGTCGCTCGGCAGGAGCTCGGCGTACTCGTTCACGATGCGATCACGCTCGGCGCGAATGGCCTCCATGGGCCGAGCAAGGTCCTCACCCTTGTTCAGCTTCTCGATGTAGTTCGCGATGAAGTCGAACGGGATCTCGACGTTCTCGATCCAGATCTTGTCGGAGTGGTAGAAGCCCGAACCCGTGGAGAAGTTGAACCACGGCTCTGCCGACTCCTGGAATGAGGCGATCCAGGCGTTGCCGGCATCCGATCCCTTCAGGATCTGGCACGTCGCCTCGACGTCGCCCGTGGCGAAGGCCTCACCAACGCCCGAGTCGACAGCCATGCGCGCGAGCCGCTTGAGCTCCTCGTCGGGGCGGAAGAGGTCCACCTCGACGCCGGCGACCATCTTCGCGATGGCGAGGTCCGGGATGTTGGGCCACGCCCCCTTGCAGAAGCCGAAGAAGTCCAGGTACGCGGCGTACCCGAGGTTGAGGAACTCGAAGTGGTACTGCCACAGCTTGAGGGCGAGATCGAGGAGCTTGTGGTAGTCGGCCTGGATCTTCCAGCCCGACCCGAGGCCCGCACCCGACTTGACGACGCCGTCAGCGTCCTCCAGCTCGGGAAGCGGATCGAAGTCGATCGTCTCGAGCTCCTTGACGAGATCCCGGATCTTGATCATCCACTTGTCGTAGAGGTCGTTCCAGTTCATGAAGTAGAAGCCGGCACGATCCATGAAGTTGGCCACGCGGGACTCGATGTCCGCCTCAGGAGCCGGCACCGGGGTCAGGTACGCGTAGCCGTTGAGGATCCGGAAGTCGATCCCATTCGCCGGGGGCACCTGGAGGTGCCGCGTGTTGTACTGAGACAGCGAGGTGATCGCGTACTCGTAGAGAGTCGCATCCCACGGACGCAGTGCGTTGGGCCAATGGACGCCGTCCTGGAACCAGAACATGGAGTCCTCGTAGGCTCGGCGGCCCTCCGAGAAGAGCGATGAGTATGTGTAAAGCTGCTGCCAGCCCTCGGCACCCGCAGGAGCCGGGATCTCAAAGGGGCTGGGGAACCGATCTGCCATGCGAACTCCCTCTCTGAACTGCTGCAGGTTGCGGACGGGACTGATACAACACCTAACTCTTGCGACTGTTGATCGGATTCATCAATGTGGACACGATGCTCGACATCATGTCCACGCTTCCGTTGCTCGCGGGGCTCTCCGCGACCTTCTTGCTCCAGACGGTCTCAGGGCGGGACTGCAGGAGCACGACGTTCTCCCCGTCGGCCAGATCGGCATCCACTGCCCATTCGATGTCCTGCGGACATCCGTAGTGGCGCTCGGCGGTGCGGGCCAACCGGGCGATCGCCTTGATCTGAGGGTCGGTGAGCGAGGCGTCGGTCGCGCGGCTGCCCTCCAAGGGCTTCTTGATGACGCGGTCACCGCCATCGAGCGTGAACTCGACTTCCTTGGTCGCGATCCGCCGCTTGCTGATCTCGTACAGGACCTTGTCCACCAGGAAGTTGTCGGGAGTCACCTCGCCCGAGACCACACCTTCACCGAATCCCCAGGCGGCGTCGATGGCGATCGTCGACCGGTCTCCATCGGAGGGGTTAAGGGTGAACGCCACCCCGGCTGCGATCGGCCGGACCATCTTCTGCACGACGACGCTCATCTCGACCGAGCGATGCTCGTAGCCCATCTCGACCCGATAGCACGTGGCCCGATCGGTGAAAAGCGACGCCCAGCAGCGGCGAACCGCGTCGACGACGGCGTCCGCACCCCTGACCCAGAGGTAGGTGTCGTGCTCCCCGGCAAACGACGCATCCGGGGAGTCCTCGCTCGTGGCGGACGAGCGCACGGCCACGGGAACGTCATCCGTGCTGCTGCGCCGGCACAGCTCGGCGTACGCCTGTCGCAGGCTCACCTCGACCTCGGGATCCATGGGCATCTCGGCGATGTGAGTGCGTATCTGTCCACATCTGTCGGAGACCATGTCGGTGTCAGCCGTGTCGAGACCGTGCAGCAGCCCTGCGAGGGTGGCATCGAGATCAGCCGCATCACGCGATACGCGATAGGCACTCGTGGTGAGCGCGTAGCCCGGGGGCACAGGGAGCCCGGCCCCGGTCATCTCGCCGAGACTGGCGGCCTTCCCGCCCACCTCTGCCTTGAGCCCCTCCCAGTACCCCTCGAACCACATGATGTGCGACGTCATGACTGCGCCTCCCGTGCCTTCAGTGAAGTCGGCAGAGCCTCACCCGAGAGTCCCTCCCACCAGTCCGGCAGCTCCGAGAGCTGCGGGACCTGAACCTCGGACACGCGGTTCCGGTACGCCAGGAAGGCCCCACGATCCCCTTCCATGAGCTTCACGATGACCTCCTCGGTGTTGTACGGCTCCCCCGGGTCGTACCCGTGGGCGGCCATGGCGAAGACCCGGATCGGACCCGAGTGCGTGGCGACGATGATGCGGTCGCCGGGACTCTCCTGCCGGATGCGGCGGATCCCGGCCCAGAATCGGCGCACGGTCGCCGACGGTGGCTCGAAGCAGAGCATCGGGATCTGCGTCCAGTAGGTGATCGGATCTCCGCCGCCCTGCTGGGTGCGCCAGAACCGGTCGACCTCGACCAGCCATACCGGCCGATCACCGTGCGCGACACGCTCGTACTTCTCCATCTCCTTCTGATACAGCCGGAAGGCGCCGGTGACATCGCGAAGCCCCTCGGGCGTCCAGACCTGGAAGTTGCGGAACTCCTCCATGCCGTCGATCTCGGACACGTCGGCCGTGCGTCCCCACATCGTCAGCCCGTCGAGGAGCCCACGACGAAGGTGCTCCGCGGTCTGACGCGCCCGGTTCGTCTCAGCGCACACGATCCGGACGCGCTCGCCCTCTCGCACACCCTTGCTGATGTCGAAGCCGCGACGATGCGCCTGCCAGCCGCCCAGCGGGGTGAGGCCACTCTC
The DNA here is from genome assembly GCA_044233495.1 of Candidatus Nanopelagicales bacterium. GTDB lineage: Bacteria > Actinomycetota > Actinomycetes > S36-B12 > S36-B12 > UBA10649. Next base: position 2,463 of record JBIIJX010000057.1, on the reverse strand, counting down.
GGTGGAGTACCCCTGAGTCTCGCCGTGGCGGATAATGTGCACCTGCGTGACCGTCTTCGGGCCGGCACTCGTGGCGTCCGGCGGCACAATCTCCTTGGTCTTCGTGATGCGCGCGCGTGCCTGCGTGACGCCGAGGTCCACACCCTCCCACTCCGGAACAGGTGCTTCGAGCGGATTGGCCCCGCTGCGCCGGTCGCGGAAGCGACGAAGGTAGAGAGGGGTGTCCGAGTCGGTGCCGCGATCGACGATCTCGTGCGGCTTGCCCCCCTGGCCCTCGCGCTCGAGGTAGCGCTGGAGATAGGCGGGAGCATCGTTGCGCTCGGTGCGTGGCAGAGCCGGCGGAGGCTGCAGTTCCGATGTCGTCATGTCGTCTCCGTCAGCTGTGGACCGTCAGGAACCGCTGGTTCACGACGCCGTCGTAGTAGAAGATCGCGCGGCCCATCTCGGCCTCAGTCCAGGTGACGGGAGGCTCCTCCGGATCGACCCAGTAGCCACCGGTGAAGGCCTCGTTCCGGTTGCCCGCCGGGTCGAAGAAGTAGATGCAGTGTCCGCGCGTGGCACCGTGCCGTGTCGGATTCGTCTCGATGCGCACGCCGTGGTAGGCGAGCACATCGGCGACCTCGCGGATCTGGTTCCAGTCGTCCACCCACCAGGCGAAGTGATGCAGTCCGCGGTCCTGCCCCGTCACGAGGGCGATGTCGTGGCTGTGGTGCGAGTGCTCGAGCCACGTGGCCACCTGGAAGCCGTCGTCCCCGAGGATCTGCTCGGTCAGGTGGAAGTCGAGGACGTCGACGAGGAAGCGCGTGTTGAGGGCGACGTCCTCGCACGTCAGGAAGATGTGATCGAGGCGGGGTGGGGCGAAGCCGACCAGGCCCAGGGGCTTGGGCGGCGGGTTGGTGTTGGGCAGCAGGTTTCCCACCTGCTCCATCCCGTAGACGAGCTCCATGACGTGCCCACTGGGGATCGTGAACCGGATGGCCTCGCCGTGCCCCGGCCCGATCTCCCCGGCGGCGAAGCGCACCACGTCGACTCCGGCCGCGGTGAGCCGCTCGGTGTAGTGATCGAGGTCCCCGGCTTCGGAGACCTTCCAGCCCATGTGATTGAGCCCGTAGGTGGGTGCGAAGGTGAGGATGAGCGAGTGATGCTGGTGCTCGTCCCAGCACTTCAGGAAGACGCGATCGGGCTCCCGGGCCGTCTCGTACATGCCCACGACCTCGGTGTAGTAGGCCGTGGCGAGCTCGAGGTCAGGGACCCGGATCTCGACATGGGAAAGGCGCAGGATGCTCATGTGTGCACCGACATGAAGCGCTGGTTCACTTCACCCTCGTAGTAGAAGACGGCGCGGCCGATGTTGTCCTCGGTCCACGTGATGGTCGGGAAGTCCGGATCCGGCCGGTAGCCCCCGGTGAAGACCTCATTCCGGGTGCCCAGGGGATCGAAGAAGTAGATCGTGTTGCCCCGTGTGATCCCGTGACGCGTGGGGCCAACATCGATCTGGATACCGTTGTAGGCGAGGATGTCGGCCGAGCGTCGCACGTGGTCCCAGTCATCGAGCCACCACGCGAAGTGGTGCAGGCCGCCGTTCTGGCCGGACACGATCGCGAGGTCGTGCGGACGGTGGGACGTCTCCATCCAGACGGCGAGCTGATGGCCGGCTCCGTCGACCAGCTGCTCGGTCAGACGGAAGCCGAACACGTCCTGGTAGAACTGCGCCGAATCGCCGACCTCCTCTGCCGTGACGAGCACGTGGTCCAGTCGCGGCGGTGCGATGCCCTTGAGCCCCTCCACGAAGGGGGCCGGGTTGATCGAGGCCGTGGCACGGCCGGTCATCTCGACGTCGTGCACCAGTTCCATCTGCTGGCCCGAGGGAGTGTCGAAGCGGATGGACTCCCCCTGGCCCACCGACTCGCCCTTGGACACTCGCCGCACCGGGAACCCGTAGCGCTTGACCGCGTTCTCGAAATCGTCGAGATCGGACTCCCGCTCCACCTTGAAGCTCATCTGGTCGAAGCCGACCCGGGGACCGTAGGTCAGCCGGAGCGAGTGGTGGTTGGGCTCGTCCCAGCACTTGAGGAAGACCGAGTCGTCGGTGCGTTCGACCTCGAGGAGGCCGATCACCTCCGTGTAGTAGGCGGTCGCGAGGTCCAGGTCGGTGACGGTGATGTCGACGTGTCCCAGTCGGAGAATTCCCATCCACGCTCCTGTGTGCCGGTTGCCCTCGGTCCATGGCGGTCATGTGCCGTGCCGCGGACGCTAGACAGGATGTGTCCCGCATGGAAGTACAGCGTCCCCACATGCGGGACGCATGCTGCTAGCGTCCCGCGACATGGCCGAGCAGAGCGCACCCGCAGCCGAACGCGGACCCGAGGCGATGCGCAGCGCCATGGCCGACTACGTGTCGTCCGTCCACCGCGCCTACCTCGAGGCCTCCGCCTCGCTGCCTCCGGGTGAGCGGGCCAGGCT
>JBIIJX010000004.1:0-40278 GCA_044233495.1 Candidatus Nanopelagicales bacterium | reverse complement strand
GGGGCACTTGCCGGCGATCTGGAGTCCGCCGCGACGGGTGAAGGTCGCTTCCGGCCCATCCCCATCGAACACCCCGGGGACGCCCCGCCGGAAGGACATGGTGTGGATCTTCGCCGAGCGGTCCACCTCGACGTCGAGCCGAGCGGACAGGGCATTGACGACGGAGGCACCGACACCATGGAGCCCGCCACTGGCGGTGTACGACCCGCCTCCGAACTTGCCGCCCGCATGCAGTTTGGTGAGGACCACTTCGACACCGGTGAGCTTGGTCTTCGGCTCTACGTCGACCGGGATTCCCCGTCCGTTGTCGGCCACCTCGACCGACCCGTCGGCAAGGAGGGTGACCGAGACGCGGGTGCAATGGCCCGCGATCGCCTCGTCGACCGCATTGTCCAGAATCTCCCACAGGCAATGCATGAGACCACGACCGTCGTTGGAGCCGATGTACATGCCGGGACGTTTGCGGACGGCATCGAGCCCCTCGAGCACGGCGAGGTCCTTGGCGGAGTATCCCGAGGCCGTGGAGGATGCGCTCTTCTTCGGTGCCACCCCGTCAACCTACCGACACCCGTCGGTCGTGCACGGATGCCACACGCCCGTCAGCCCGTGAACCACTCGTACACGGCGATCGCGGCGGGACCGAGGATGATGATGAACAGCCCGGGAAGGAAGCACAGCATGAGTGGCGCGAGGATCTTGACCGGCACCTTCTGCGCAGCCTCTCGGGCACGTGCGCTCCGCTTGGCCCTCATCTCGCGCGCCTGCTCACGTAGGACGGCAGCGATCGGAATACCGAGGGACTCCGCCTGCATGATCGCGGACACGAGCTGCTTGAGGTCGCTCTCGGTAGCGCGGTCGACGAGAGACTGGAGGGCCGCGCTGCGAGCGACGCCCAGCCGCATCTCCTGCAGCACCCGCGCGAACTCCTCGGCCACCGGTCCCTCCTGAGCCTGGGCCACGCGGCCCATCGCGGCCTGCAGGCTGAGCCCGGACTCCACGCACAGGTCGAGCAGGTCCAGGGCATCGGGCAGCCCGAGGCGGATCTCCTCCGTGCGGCGCAGCCCTGCGTTGTAGACGAGCAGGTCCGGGAGCAGATAGCCGACGAGTACGACCCCCGCGAGCATCAGCCACCCCGGTGTCCCGAAGACCTGGATCGCCAGTGCGCCGAGCAGCAGGCCGGTGAACGCCAGGATCAGCTTCCGATCCACGACGCGCTGCGCATCCTCGGGACGGATGCGGCCGCCTCGCGCCAGCTGTCGCCTGATCCAGCGACGGTTGACCGGCAGGACGAGCAGCGACGAGAGCGTTTCCAGCGCCTCCCTCCCCCAGCCACTCGGCGAGTCCGGTGACTGCCCCTCACTGAGGCTCGGGATCCCGTACGTGTGCACGAGGGCAAGGGAGCGACGAACCCCCGCGTTGGAGCGATGCGCGACGATGGAGAGCCCCAGGACTAGGACGGCAGCAGCGGACATCAGCCCCGCAACGACGGAGATCAGGACGGTACTCATCAGACTCGGATCCTCACGACGGCGCGCATCCAGATCCAGCCGACGACCATCAAGATCACGAGCGCGCTCATCATCGCGATCCCGAGCGGATGGGTCCACAGCTGGGAGACGTACTCCCGACGGAACATGAGAAGGAACACGAACACGCCGACGGGCAGCGCCAGGAGAACGTACGCCGAGAGTCGTCCCTCGGCCGAGAGGGCCCGGACCTCACGCGCAAGCCCATGCCGGCCCTTGATCGTGGTGGCAGCCGTGTCGAGGATGACGGAGAGGTTGCCACCGACTTCGCGCTGGACAGACAGGGCCATCACGACCCATCGGAGGTCCTCGTTACCCATGCGATCGGCGCTGGCGAGGAGGGCCTCATCCAGGTTCGCACTGACCTGGGCCTCCGCAAGCGCCCGCCGGATCTGCCGTCCCACCTGGCCCGAATGCTGCTCGGCGGCCGACTCCAGGCCCTGGGTGAAGGACAGGCCGGCGCGCAGCGCACTCGACAGCAGGAGCAGGAACTCGGGGAGTTCGTCGGCGAAGACCTTCTGCCGACGACCGATCCTCGAGCGCAGAACCCCAGCGAACGCCAGCGGGACGAGTCCCAGTGCGACCAGTGCCGCGAGCCAAAGCCGGTCGACGATCAGCCAGACCAGCAACGCAGTGCCACCCATGGCCAACCCCGCCGCCACGAGCCAGGCCGAGACACCCACCGACAGGTCCGCCGCAGCCAGACGCGTCTGTAGTGCGCGACCACGACGAGTGGTGCCGATCCGCCGATCCCAGCCCTCCAGGACCGACGTGCGTGGCAGCCCGACACTCGTGCGCCCCCCGGTGCGGGGCCAGGCGCTCCCGTAGGCGAGCACCTGGGCCACCCGCCGACGTCGGAGTCGCCGAGAACGCATCGACTGGATCAGCCACCCGACTGAGAGCACGCACCCCGCGACGGTGAGCGCGATGACCGCAGCCACGGGCCCGGATGAGCCGATCGGGTCCACGGCGTCCCGACCGAGGACTGCTCCCGCCTCCAACGGGGGCTGCTGCGTGGGGCGCGCGGTGGCCGCAGTCCTCCCGTCCGGACCCCTCAGCGATTCGACGTCCGGCAGAACCACCGTGGCGGTGATCTCGCCGGCCGCTCCCCGGACGTCGACGTCAGCCCGTGCTCCAGCAGCGTCGAGTTCCTCGGGCACCTGGGCCGTGACGGTCACCTTGGGTGCGACGATCAGGGCCGCCTGCTCGAAACTGCTGACGAGGCTGCGCGCGTCCGAGGCGGCCGTGACCGAGCCCGAGACGGCGAGCTCTTCAGCCACGGGACGGGACCCCTGACCCAGCAGCACGACGTCGACGGCCACGTTCCTCTGCCGGGCCGCTCGCGAAGCAGCCATCAGCGTGGAGGTGCTCGACGTGTCCTCTCCATCCGTCAGTACGAGCAGTCGGCCCTCGGCGTCCTCGGGAAGCAGCTCCAGACCACGCCTCACCGCGTCGTACAGGCTGGTTCCTCCCGACGCCCGGACGCGGGCGAGCGCGGCCTCGATCGCCGTGTGCGCGGTGCCGACCGGTGCGGCGACCGTCGGAGAGTCGGCGAAGGTCACCAGCCCCGCGGGAACGTCCGTCGGCAGTGCATCGAGGTACGCTCCCGCCGCTTGCCTGGCCCCCGCCATGAAGCGCCCCGACATCGAACCGCTGGCGTCGAGGACCATGACGACCGCTCGGTCGCGCACGTCCGGCGCGGGAAGCAGGGGGCGAGCGGGCAGGACCCGTCCGTTGATCTCCACCGTCGCCTGCAGGCTCGGCGACGTACCGATGACCGACTCTCGAGGGATGGGAATCGTGATCGTGACCGTCCGCTCCTCAACACCGGTGACCCTGGCGCCGGCAGACTGCTCCGCCGACGCAGGCTCACCCGTGGCGACGATGCACGTCGCTGTCACCAGCGTCACCAGCAGGCATCGCGCACCGACCACGACCGTGGACATGAAGGTCGACATGGATGCCCCTACCGCTGGTCCTGGAACAGATGAGCAGGCAGCTCAATGCCTCGCTCCTGCAGGGAGCCGGCGAACTGGGGCACGATGCCCGTGGGCTTCAGGCGGCCCAGGGATCCCGCGCGCCGGTCCTTGGCGTAGTCGAAGACGAAGATGTCCTGCATCACGATGGTGTCGCCGTCTCTTCCGACGATCTCCGAGATCTGCACGATGTGCCGAGAGCCGTCCCTGAGTCTCGTCTGATGCACGACGAGGTGCATCGCACTGGCAACCTGTTCCCGGATCACGCGAATGGGAAGATCCATGCTCGCCATCAGGACCATCGTCTCGATACGCGACAGAGCATCCCGCGGACTATTGGCATGGACCGTCGACAGGGAACCGTCGTGCCCGGTGTTCATCGCCTGCAGCATGTCCAGTGCGGCCGCATCGCGGACCTCACCGACGATGATGCGGTCCGGGCGCATTCTCAGCGAGTTCCGGACGAGGTCGCGGATGGCCACCTGGCCCGCACCCTCGACGTTCGGCGGGCGCGACTCGAGTCGGACGACGTGCGGCTGTGCCAGTTGGAGCTCGGCGGCGTCCTCGATGGTGACGATGCGCTCGTCCTCCGGGATGAAGGAGCTCAGCACGTTCAGGGTCGTCGTCTTGCCCGATCCGGTGCCACCGCTGATGAGCATGTTGACCTTGCCGCGGACGCAGCCGCGGAGGAAGTCCACGCACGGGCGCGTTACGGTGCCGATGCTGATCAGGTCACTCGCCTGGAAGGCCTCCTTGGCGAACTTGCGGATCGTCAATGCCGCTCCATCGACGCTGATCGGCGGGATGACGGCGTTCACCCGACTTCCGTCCGGCAGACGTGCGTCGACCATGGGACTCGACTCGTCGATCCGTCGACCCACACGCGAGACGATCCGGTCGATCGTCTGGCGCAGGTGGCTCTCGCTGGCGAAGGTCAAACTGGTCGGGTGGAGCCTTCCGAACCGCTCCACATAGATGCAGTCGTAGCCGTTCACCATGATCTCTGTGACGTCTGGATCACGGAGCAGGGGCTCGAGAGGCCCGTTGCCCAGCACGTCATCGATCACCTCCTGGACGAGTCGCGCACGATCGCTGCCGGACAACGGACGCGGATTGCGTGCCATGACCTCCTGGATGCCCTCGAAGACGAGTCGTTCGAGGCGCTCGGGTTCAACGCCTCCGCTGTAGAGGTCCTGACCGATGGACTCCACCAGCCAGTCCTGTACATCGCGCTTGAGGCTGCCCGGCGCCGGCGTCGGGCCCTGCACCGCGAGGGCTCCGACTGCCGGCAGGTCTGGCGACATCGTGATGGTGGCCTGCCCCAACCGCTCTGCCAGGCTCATCGCTCACCCCCTGCGCATCCCCGGCTCATGCCCTGGCCTCCTGCAGCAGCCGCAGGCCTCGACGCGTCCTGCTCCGTCCCCCGCCGCTGTCCACGCGCCCGGGTGACACCAGGTCTGCCGACGCCAGTTCGGTCATCTGCCTACTGAACGGATGTCGCGGGCTGTGGCGCACGAGCGGGACTCCCCGGTTGATGGAGGCCGGCACATCCTTGCTCGACGGGAGTCGAACGCTGATCGGTATGCCCATCGCCTTCTCCACGTCGTCAACCGTGAGGCCCACGTGGGAGTCGGACCTGTTCATGACCACCCTCCAGCGCACCCGGGGGTAGCCGAGGGCATCAAGGGTGTCGAGGGTCTGCTTCGCATTCTTCAGAGCCATCATGTCCAGCGTCGTGACGAGGACGTAGGAATCGGCCATGTCGAGGCACTTCAGGACCGTGTCATCGAGGGCTGGCGGGGAGTCGATGACGACGAAGTCGTACGCCTCCGCGAGAAGGGTCAGGACCTCCTCGATGAGATCCACGCTGATGAACTCGGCATCAGCCGGCTGGCGCGGCGCAAGAAGAAGGTCGAGGTGCTCCCCGGCGGGAATGACCATGCTGCGAATCCCGTCCTGGTCCAGGCCACCCTTCATGCCCAGCGCGTCACTGATCGTCCGCACGGGATCCACCTGCATGGCGATGGCGATGTCTCCGAAGTCGAGGTTGAGATCGACCAGGCACACTCGTCCCTGACCGGCAGCTGCGAGTGCGGCAGCCAGGTTCGTGGCGACGACCGTCTTCCCGCATCCGCCCTTTGCTCCCATCACCAGGATCACGCGAGCCTGGGTCGCGTCACCCGAGCGTGCCTCGACATGCCGCAGCTGCCGGGAGACGGACAGCGATCGCGTGCACGCCTGGAGCAGGGCCTCGGCATCATCCACGGGGACGACTTCTCGGATTCCCGCTCGCAGTGCCTCGCTCAGTGACTGCAGCTCGACACGACGGCGCAGGAGGATGACTCCGAGCGCCGGACGCTCCACCCGGTATCTCTCCGCGATGTCCGTGGCAACGGAGAGTGGGGCGTCCGCGCCGACGATGACGAGGTCCTCTGCTGGATGCTCATCGAGTGCGGTGATGAGACCCTGCAGCGTCTCGACCAACTGGACCTCCTCGGCGAGCGTCAGCCGAACACGCTCGGCGTCACGGCTCAGATCTCCCAGTACGACAGCCATGGCACGTCCCTTCCTCCGGTGGATTCGTTCACGAGAACAACGTGCGATCGTTCACGCCCTCGGTTGGCGAAAGGACCGTGCCCTCGCCGAGCAGGGCGAAGTGCAGGGCTCCCGTGCGCGTGGCATGGACCAGGCGCTGCGCCTGCTCCTGCGTCACCGCGACCGTGACGAGCTGTGCGGACCACGAGTCCTCCGTGGCCTCGTCCGCGCGGTCGCCGGTGACGGTCCCGACCGCGATGACTGTGACGTCGTCCAGCAGAGGGCGGGTCGCGAAGACGGTGTCCTCGGTGTCCTCGGTGCCGGGGACGGCGAAGGTGTCGAAGATGGCCACGCGCGAGCCCGGTCGCAGGAAGGCACCGACCTTGGCCGGATCGTCGAGCACCACGGACACGGCCATCTGCCCCTCGGGAACCGTGATGGCGGGCGCCTGCTCAACAGCGGTGCCCACCGCAGCCTCCATGACCGTCTGCCCGGCAGGGATCTCGGCGAGCGCCACCAGTGCGGGATCCACTTGATCGATCGGCCCGAGTGCGCTCGTCGGGCGCAGGTCGGCGGGGATCATCGTCTCGGTGATCAGGCCCTCATCCCGTGCGGTGCGCAGGGTCATGCCTTCAGGCACTGCATCCTTCGTCACGACGATCGTGGCGCCCTGCTGATCTGCGATGGCCCGGTCGTCGGCACCGGCGATGAACAGGAACGTGACGATCCCCGCACCCAGGGCCAGCAGGATGGTCAGGGTGATCGGGAGCAGGGGCTTCTTCACGATGTGTCCTCTCGAAGTCGTGGTTGGGTCAGGGCAGGAGGGCTACGGCGCGCACGCCGAGGTCGGGGCCCCCGCCGATGCCGCCGGTGACGACGGCCGGACCGAAGGTGCCGTAGAGACAGGAGCGCTTGGCGCTCCTGTGACAGGGGGTGCCCGCCCAGTTCGGGCTGGGAGCCTGACCGCCCGAGGCGTTCTTCACCTTGTAGCCGAGCAGCGTGAAGGACTTGAACGACAGGACGGTGAACAGGTACTGGCCCTGCCCCTGGTTTGCGTGGGCGCCGACGACCGGGACCAGCGTGGCCTCCCCGGAGGCGATCAGCGGATCCAGTGCGCTCTCGACCGAGGTGCCGCACCACTGGGTGACCGAGGTCTCCACGGGGATGACATCGCCGATCCCGACCGTCACCGGATCCGTGCACGTCCTCGGGACCCCTTCGAAGCTGCCGAGGGCGAATCCCTTGGTGACTCCGGTGAAGGACTGGTCGCCCATCACGCATCTGTCGCCCGCGGTGAAGTCCGGCTCATTCGGGTCGAAGTCCGCGATCCACACCGGGTCTCCCTCGAGCGTGCCGGGACACACCGGCAGGAGCAGCGGGAAGGTGATGGGCACCCGCGTCGCCGGTCCCCAGGCGCTCTGGGCACACGCTCCGGCGCTGAGTCCCGGCTCTGAGTCGTCGGCGAGCGCACCCGCGAAGATGGGGGTCAGGAATGTCTGCCCGCCCGGCAGTTCGGTCGACGTGCGCACCCGGACGAAGTGGCGCACATCGGCGGGCACGCTCTGGCAGTCCGTCCACGCAGTCGAGAGTGCGGAGCAGGTGCCCAACCCATCTGTGCCGCAGACGCTCTGGACCCTCGTCACGGCGTCCTGTGCATTCGCACCAGCCATTCCGCGGGAAAGCGCCTGTGCCTCGACGACCGGAATGGCACCAGCGGGCAGATCGGCGCTGCGCTGAGCGACTGCGAGGGCGGCAGCGTCCGCGCACCAGGAGGCCCGAGATCATGCCGACCGCCAGCAGGATGGCGACCAGGACGACGACGGCCCCATCGTCTCCCCGCTCAAGGCGCGCAGGCGTGCGCGGGCAGCTGCGCCTGTCGGACGTCATGCGAGGCACAGCATCTCCGATCGGGATTGCAGCGTCAGGGTCTGCCCGCCGTCGCTCGAGGGGTTGAAGACGCGCAGGAGCTCCACCGGCATGAACCAGCGGAAGGGCACGGACACCACGACCGCGGCGTTCGTGCTGCCATTGGCCGGACAGGGCTGCTGCTGCACCGACAGCGCCGTGACGTCACCGAGCGAGCTGATCCGGGCCACTCCCGGGCTGCTGGCCTGTACCACCGTCTCCACCTGCGCTCCGGGGCGCCCGACGGAGGCCGCTCGCGCGCCTTCCCGGCTCGCCCCCGCGAGGTTGATCTGGACGAAGAACAGGCGTCCGACATCGACCAGTCCCAGCAGGATCAGGATCAGGAGCGGGGCGACGACGGCGAACTCCACCGCCGCCGCCCCGCGGTCGCGGTGCACTCGATCTGGTCTCTTCACGATCGGTCACCTCCGGACCTGAACACCGACGGGTTGCTGCTCGGACTAGGGGCCAACTGCTACGGAGCGACGTTGTTGCCTACCTCGGTGAACAGCAGGTCCAGATTCGTGCCGACCAACGTCACCGCCGTGATGACGGCGAGGGCGATGAGGGCCACGATGAGCCCGTACTCGACCGCGGTCGCGCCCCGATCAGAGGCGAACATCCGAACGATGCGTGATTTCAGTGCCTGAGTGCGCATGGCGACTCTCCTTGGTGTCGTGGGTCCCGGTCCGGAACCGCAGGGATGTACGTCCTGACTCTCGACGGTGCGAGGGGGTGGATGCCCGGGGGGCAGCAGTCAAGTTCGGTCAATGTCCTGCCACGCCCCAAACGGGGAGGCGAAGGACCCTGTCCGGAATGCCCTAATTCAGTCCGCTGGCTGCGAACACGCCCGAGGAGATGCGGCGGTTGTCGGGGCGACGTGTAAGACTGAAGGCCCGATCGGACCGCCAGGGAAGGAAGCCCGCCGCATGGAGATCACGCAGGCACTGACGAAGGGCCTCTCCGCCACCGATCGCTGCGATCGGTGCAATGCCCAGGCCTACGTCCAGGTGGTCCTTCCCGCGGGAACCGATCTGCTCTTCTGCGCCCACCACTGGAGCGCCTACGAGGAGAACCTGCGGCCCCAGGCGTCGGAGGTCATCGACGAGACGCACCGGCTGCGCGAGCCCGCGCGCGCCGACGCCTGATCACGAGCCTGGTCAGCGGCCCTCGAACGTAGGGCTGCGCTTCTCGAGGAAGGCACGTACGCCCTCCTGGTAGTCCTGACTCGTCCAAGCGGCGCGGCGCAGTGCCGTCAGGCGCTCGAACTCATCACCGCTCAAGGTCCTCGCGTCAGTCAGCGCGGTCATCTCCGCCTTCACCGCCCGGATCGACAGCGGAGCGCGCTCCGCAATGCGCCCGGCGAGCCCGCGCGCCGTGCGATCGAGCTCATCGACGTCGGCGACGAGCCGGTTCACGATGCCGTACCGGTACCAGTCTGCGGCGGGCATCGGATCAGCCGCGAAGAACAGCTCCTTGGCCACATTGAGCGGCAGGGCCCCGAGGACATGGGCGACACCCGCAGTGTTGTAGGGAACCCCGAGGCGCGCGGGAGTCAGGGCGAAGGTCGCCGTCTCCACGGCGACCACGAGATCGCAGGTCAGCACCAACTCGCAGGCACCACCCCAGACCCCGCCTTCGACCGCGGCGATCACCGGGAAGGGCGTCCGACGCAACCGCTGCAGGAAGCCCTCCAGCGGATTCGTCCAGGTGAGCGGATCGGATCCGTCGCGCGGCAGTGCGTCGATCGAGTACCCGGCCGACCACGTGCTCACCCCGGCTTCGGCCCGGATAACGACTGCTCTGGCATTCCGCTGCTCGGCGGCGTCGAGCCCGGCCGCGAGATCGGCAAGCAGTTCACTGCTGAGAGCGTTGCGCTTCGCTGTGTGCCGCATCGTCAGCACGACAACGTGGGACTCCTCCGGACCCGCCAGATCGATCGAGACGAGACCGGCCATGCTCAGTCCAGGTAGTCGCGAAGCACCTGCGACCGCGAGGGGTGCCGGAGCTTCGACATCGTCTTGCTCTCGATCTGACGGATGCGCTCGCGGGTGACCCCGTAGACCTTGCCGATCTCGTCGAGGGTCTTGGGCTGACCGTCGGTGAGCCCGAAGCGCATGCGCACGACCCCCGCCTCGCGATCGGAGAGAGTGTCGAGGACGGATTCGAGCTGCTCCTGCAGCAGAGTGAAGGAGACCGCATCCGAGGGGACGATGGCCTCGGAATCCTCGATGAGGTCGCCGAACTCGCTGTCGCCCTCCTCTCCGAGGGGGGTGTGCAGGGAGATGGGCTCACGGCCGTACTTCTGGACCTCGACAACCTTCTCCGGCGTCATGTCGAGTTCTCGCGCGAGCTCCTCGGGCGTCGGCTCGCGGCCGAGATCCTGCAGCATCTGCCGCTGGACGCGGGCGAGCTTGTTGATGACTTCGACCATGTGGACGGGAATGCGGATGGTGCGGGCCTGGTCGGCCATCGCCCGGGTGATCGCCTGACGGATCCACCAGGTGGCGTAGGTCGAGAACTTGTAGCCCTTGGTGTAGTCGAACTTCTCCACCGCACGGATCAGCCCGAGGTTGCCCTCCTGAATCAGATCGAGAAAGAGCATGCCGCGACCCGTGTAGCGCTTGGCAAGCGAGACCACCAGACGCAGGTTGGCCTCGAGGAGGTGATTCTTGGCCCGACGTCCGTCCGTGGCGATCCACTCGAGGTCCAGACGCGTCTTCTTGTCGAGCTTGGGACCCTCGGCGAGCATCTCCTCGGCGAACAGGCCCGCCTCGATGCGCTTGGCCAGTTCGACCTCCTGCTCCGCGTTGAGCAGCGACACCTTGCCGATCTGCTTCAGGTAGTCCTTGACCGGATCCGCCGTCGCACCCGCCACCGTGACGGTCTGGATGGGCTCGTCGGTGTCGTCGACGTCGGAGATGACGAAGGCCTCGTCACCATCAGCGGTGGGAGCACCGTCAGTCGTCTCCTTCTCGAGGTCCTCGGCATCAACCGCTGCGAGATCCTCAGCCAGATCAGCCTCGAGGTCTGCCTCGAGCTCGGCAGCGACCTTCAGGACCTCGCCGTCGACGTCGACAAGGTCGGGCTCGATCTCGATCAGGCCGTCCTCGGTCTCGATCACCTCGACCAGTTCGTCGACCTCAACACTCACCGCAGCCGCTGCCTTGCGGGATCCCTTGGGCTCCGGGGCTGCCTTCTTCGCGGCCTTGGGTGCAGGCGCTGCGTTCTTCGCCGCCTTGGCGGCCGGTGCGGCCTTCTTCGCCGCCTTGGGAGCCGGTGCGGCCTTCTTAACCGGCTTCGCCGCGACCGCGCTCGCCTTGCCCGCGGACTTCGCCGCCGGCTTCACCGCAGACTTCACCGCCGGCTTCACCGCCGACTTCGCCGGTGCGGCGGGCTTCTTCGCAGTCTTGGCCGGGGTGGTGGTCTTCTTGGCGACCTTCGCCGGTGCCGCCGGCTTCCTGCCGGCGGGCTTCGCAGTGGTCCTGGCGGGCGTGCTGGGCTTCTTGGCGGCGGGGCGTGCCTTCGCGGCGGGCTTCCTGGCGGTCGAACTGGACTTGGTCATCGAGTTGGATGCGCCTTCCTCGCGGTCGCCCACGACAAGGGCCCGTGTCAAGCCACAGGGCTTGGGAACGGGCCGAGATGCCGTCATTGTGCCACGCCTGCGTCAGGGCGTCAGCAGGGCCCGTCCCTCCCCGACCGGCACCGTCGTGGTCGTCTCCTGAGTCACGGCACCGGGGATCGGGAAGGGACCCAGTCCGTCCACCGTGTACTCCCCCGTCCATCGACTGGCACAGGCGACCTGCGCCGTCCCGGCGCGACGGAACACGTGTCGCACCGCGCCGTCGGGGCCGAGGCTGCCCGGGTCGTCCGTCGTCAGAGCTGACCCGTCCGGGAATCGCCAGACCCATGTCGGCGTCGCGACCACGGTGACGCGACGGCCCGCAATGCGCCACGAGAAGCGCTGCGTTCGGTCCGACTGGCCGGACGAGAAGATCGTCGGGATCCCGGTGACGACCCCCGTGCGCGGCAGGCGCTCCACCACCGGGGCCGGCAGGTGGTGCACGAGCTCCTGCCGCACCCGGTCTCCGACCGACTCGACCGTCACCGGGTCCGCCTGCAGGCACACGAGCCCGATTTCGCGCCACGGCCCGCCCGCGGGCCGGAACCAGGTTCGCCGCAGGCTGCCGACCTGGCATCCGCGGGTCACGCTCAGGCACGTCTCCTGGCCCTCGAAGGCATTTCCCAGCGGCCCCTCCACGCAGGGGCTCGAGATGCGCCACGCGCATCCAGGGCATCCGGCAACCTCGCGGCGGGTGGCCGGCTCCACGGACGGTGGGAGCACCAGGCCTCCGGAGCCGACGATCGCGTCACGGACGTCGTCGGCCACCACCTCGGCATCCACGTCCGCGCCGACGACTGCCTCTGACGTGGGCGCGAGAGCCAGAGCGGGTCCGAGGACCAGCAGGAGCGCCACGGGTAGCAGCCGCCCGCCACTCAGCCGTCGGTACGCGGGGATCGGGCGGGGGGATGCAGCGTGCACCGGGTCACGGTAGGCACAGGCCGGGCTGCGGATCCAGCGCTACTGCAGCGCCTGTGGACAGCGGAGTGGACGCCCGGGTGGACCGCCGGAGCGTCAGCCGTGATCCCGGCGGCGCACCCGATGAAGGGCGTGGGCCACGAAGACCCCGACCTGCTCGTCCTCGACGAGGAATCCGTCATGCCCGAAGGGCGAGAGGATCAGGTGCAGGCGGTCGGCACCGGGTGTGAGGTCGACCATCTCCTGCTGCAGGCGTACCGGGAACAGGCGATCGGAGTCGATCCCGACGACTGTCAGGGGCGCGGTGATCGAGCCCAGGGCCGCTCCGACGCCTCCCCTGCCGCGTCCGAGGTCGAACAGGCTCATCGCACGGGTGAGGGCGATGTAGGTGTTCGCGTCGAAGCGACGGGCGAGCTTGTCTGCCTGGTGGTCGAGGTAGGACTCCACGGCGAAGCGCCCACCGGCATACGGATCCTCGTCCCCCTGGGGATCGCGACCGAAGCGATCCGCGAGCTCCGTCTCCGTCCGGTAGGTCAGGTGTGCGATGCGCCGGGCCAGCCCCATGCCCCGGTGGGGGCCCTCGCCGGGGCCGGCGTCGTAGTAGTCGCCCCCGCGGAAGCACGGGTCGGACTCGATCGCGAGAATCTGGGTCGCGTGGGTGGCGATCTCATCGGCGCTCACCGCGGCCGTCGACCCGAGGACCAGACCACCGCGAACCCGCTCCGGGTATCGCACCATCCACTCGAGCACACGCATGCCGCCGAGCGACGGGCCGAGAAGAAGAGCCCAGGTGTCGATGCCCAGGGCATCGGACAGCCGGCGCTCGACCTCGACCATGTCGGCCACCGTCACGACGGGGAACCGGCTTCCCCACGGACGTCCGTCGGGGGCAGCCGAGGACGGACCAGTCGTGCCCTGGCATCCCCCGAGGACGTTGGCGCACACGACGAACCACTCGTCCGTGTCGATGTCGCAGCCCGGTCCGACGAGCCCCTCCCACCAGCCGGCCGTGGCATGCCCCGGGCCGGCCGGACCCGTCACATGGGAGTCGCCAGTGAGCGCATGGCAGATGTAGATCGCGTTCGACCGATCGGCGTTCAGCGTGCCCCAGGTCTCGTACGCCACGCGAACATCCGGGATCAGAACCCCACTGTCCGTCAGCAGCGGACCCACATCGATGAACAGCCGATGACCGACAGGGTCTCCCTCCCGCCAAGCGGCGCTGGCGGGAGGGAGACCCTCGTAGGACAGAGGTCCGTACTCCGGCATGGTGTCAGGACTTCGCGGCCCGGAAACCTGCCTCAAGGTCGGCGAGGATGTCCTCGATGTTCTCGATGCCCACCGCCAGCCGGACGAGACCGGGTGTCACGCCGGCAGCAAGCTGCTCCTCCGGCGTCAGCTGGGAGTGAGTCGTCGAGGCCGGATGGATCACCAGGCTGCGGACATCGCCGATGTTGGCGACGTGGCTGTGCAGCTCGAGGCCCTCCACGAATCGGGTCCCGGCGTCGAGCCCGCCCACGATCTCGAAGCTCAGAACGGCTCCGGTGCCCTGCGGTGCGTACTTCTGCCCGAGCGCGTACCAGGGGCTGCTCGGCAGACCGGCGTAGTTGACCTTCTCGACCTGTGCGTGGTTCTCGAGGTACTGCGCCACCGCCTTGGCGTTCTGGACGTGACGCTCGACGCGCAGCGAGAGGGTCTCCAGGCCCTGCGCGATGAGGAAGGCGTTGAAGGGCGAGGCTGCCGCGCCGATGTCGCGGAGCAGCTGGACCCTGGCCTTCAGAATGAACGACAGGTTCGCTCCGAACGCCGACCCGACACCGAGATCGCGCGCGTAGACGAGACCGTGATAGCTCGGATCAGGCTGGTTGTAGTTCGGGAATCGATCGGGATACTGCGCGTAGTCGAAGGTGCCGCCGTCGACGATGACCCCGGCGATCGCGGTGCCGTGCCCGCCGATGTACTTGGTCGCCGAGTGCACGACGACGTCAGCGCCCCAGGCCAGCGGGTTGATGAGGTAGGGAGTGGCCACCGTGTTGTCGATGATCAGCGGAACTCCCACCTCATGGGCGACCTTCGCCACCCCTTCGATGTCGAGCACGTCGTTCTTGGGGTTCGCGATGGACTCCCCGAAGAAGAGCTTGGTGTTGGGACGCACCGCAGCTCGCCACGACTCCAGGTCATCGGGATCGTCGACGAATGTGCACTCGATGCCCATCTTCGGCAGCGTGTAGTGGAACAGGTTGTAGGTGCCGCCGTACAGGCTCGGGCTGGACACGATGTGGTCGCCCGCCTCCGCGATATTCAGGATCGCCAGGGTCTCCGCCGCCTGGCCACTGGCCACGAGGAGTCCGGCTACGCCGCCCTCGAGGGCGGCGATGCGGTCCTCGACCACAGCCTGGGTCGGGTTCATGATGCGCGTGTAGATGTTGCCGAGTTCCTTCAGCCCGAACAGGTTCGCGGCATGGGTGGTGTCGTTGAAGGTGTACGACGTCGTCTGGTAGATCGGCAGGGCCCGGGCGTTCGTGGTGCCGTCGGGCGACTGACCGGCGTGGATCTGCTTCGTCTCGAAGGACCAGGTGGTGCTCATCTCGTCTCGCTCCTTGGGTCGTGAGGTGGGGGTATGGGGACGGCGGCGCGTCAGTCGCGCCGATCCGAATGGGATCCGCAGGCTCCCGGTGCCGTCACCGAACGATGCGGTTCAGGCGGGTGGGGACAGCCGCTGACGGGGACCGCGACGAAGGCGGCCCTGAGCGTCAGCGGCTGTGCATTCGACAACAACAGGACATCTCGACCTCGCACGTTCTCCGGGGTCTTGCCCTGTGCAAGACCCGCGCTTGCCCGAAACCGGGCCCGGTCTTCATCCGGAGCACCCCACCGCGGTGGAGGGTTGCCGTCCAGCAAGCCGGAGCTGTCCGCTGGAACTCTTGACCTGGGGGAACTATAGCGGCCGCCCTCCGGGCTGCCAATCCATCCCGTGTCGGCAGGCTTCGAGGGACAGAGTCGCCATGGCGCTGCGCCAATCCGCGGGCGAGAGTCCCGCCCCCACCGAGACTGCCAGCATGTGCGCCAGCGTGTAGTCCGGATCGTCGGCGAGTGCACGATCACAGGCGGCTGCTGCACGAACTCCGTCGCCCAGCAGCCACAGGACCAGCCCTGCCACCGTGGCCACCGGAGCGGTCTCGCCCTCAGGTGCGACGCGCACGAGGTGGCCCAGCCGGCCCTGAGCGATGCGCAGTCCACGGCCATCCGTTCGAGTCAGGTGCCACAGCAGGGTGTCGCGCACCCGGATGTCCCGCAGGCCCAGCAGCAGGTGCGCCGCGCGTGGCGGCGTGGCCTCCCCGTCCTGCGTTGTCGTCCAGGCGCGCAGGTTCGACAGCGCTGAGTCGCGCCAGCGCTCGCGAGCAGCCGGGGACATCGACCTCCGACGCTGCAGAACACCTGTCGAGGACACCGCTGCGGCTTCGTCCGGATCCCGGGCGAGGGACGCGACGACGTCGTCGCGTGAGGCCCACGGCATCGCCCCGTCGCGTCCGAAGCTTGCGTCGACGCTCTCCCGGAGGGCGCTCGGGATGGACCGGCCTTCAGGGGGGCAGCACGTCGCATCTGCGCAGAGCAGACTGCGCCACCGTGTCCCGCGGAGGGCGATGAGGTCCCGTACCGCAGTCGAGGCCCTCTCGGCCTGCCTCCTGATGGCCAGAGCCAGAGCATCGATGCCCGCAGCACGGAGGCCCGAAGTGCCGGGGTCGAGGTCGCCGCCGCCAGGATCGCCCGACTCTTCGCTGCACAGCACCCCGATCACCTCGTCGGCGATCGCAGAGCCGCGATGGGCCCACACCGCACGGGCCCAGACGTCGAGGGGCTCATCAGCCGACGGCAGGTCGAGGCGCTGGGTCAGGACGATGGAGCCGTCGGCGAGCCAGACGAGGACGACACTGCGCTGCGGGTGGAAGCCGAGGAGGTGCGGCACGGCGCAGCACAGGGCTGCGGGACTGCGAAGGCTGATGCGCTCGGCGCTGATGGTGGTCATGGGAGGACCATCGCGACGGAAGGTCCTCCGATCCAGAGCGGTCAGTCGGCTGTGGACCCGTCGCCCTCTCTGTGGACGACAGTCCATTCCGGGTTCTTCGGCGTGATGTCGTCCCCGGAGGATGCCCCCCGCAGACGTCGCCCCACCCAAGGTCCGGCGTGCCGTTGCGCCCAGCCGACATGGGATGCCATACGCCGGACACTGCCTGCCCGTGGCTCGAGGGCGGCGGGCGTCCGCCATGAGGAGTCGGCCAGTCCGAGGACCTCGAGCACGGCGTGGCTCGCCACCTGGTGCCCGGCCGGCGACAGGTGCAGCCGATCGCTGTCCCACACGCGGTCGTCGTCGAACACTGCTGCGCCCCAGAAGTCGACCACGCGACATCCGTGGACATCCGCGATCGCGTGGACGGCCGAATTGAGGCTCCTGATCCGGTCGCGGATCAGTCCCATCACGGACGAACGCCGAGAGGGGTCGCCGAAGGCGAAGAGCACGACGTCGGCTCCTGCCCCACGCAGGCCGCGCACCCCGCTCTCCAGACCCGTTGCCACAGCGTCGAGGTCGAAGTTCCGCCGCATCGCGTCGTTCACCCCGGCTCCGAGGGTCACCAGATCCGGTTGCAGACGCACGGCGGCCGGCACCTGCTCGGCAATGACCTGCGGCAGCAGCCGTCCCCTGACGGCGAGATTCGCGTATTCCATGGGTGCGGTGGTGTCGGCGGCCGCCAGGGCGAGCGCGACGCGATCAGCCCACCCGAGGTGGCGACCGTCTGCTCGCTGAACGTCCTGCATTCCCTCCGTGAAGCTGTCGCCCAGGGCGGCGAAGCGATGCCACCGGGGTGGCGAGGTCGCGCCGGTCGACCGCGATACCGACCTGACGGGAGTCCCCGACTGCACGACATGAGAAGGCCCGGTCGTCGAAGGCTTCCCCTCCCGCGACGACCGGGCGGTGCCCACGGTAGTGGAGCCCGGCGAAGGGTCGACCACCGACACGCCGTCTCCTACTTCTCTGCCTTGCCGGCACCCGCGAAGGCCTGATTCGCCTTGCGGAACCACAGCACTAGGGCGATGACGCCGATGACGATCTGGGGCAGGTAGGACGCCATCCGCCAGACGACGTCTGCCGCCTGGGCCACTGAGCCCGAGACGCCCATGCTCTGGAGGAGTGCGATCATCAGGGCATCCGTGGTACCCAGCCCACCGGGCGTGATCGGCACCATGAGCATGATCTGGCTGGTGGCGAAGGCGCCGAAGGCCGCGAGCGGCGACGTCCCATCAGTGCCCCAGCCCTCCACTCCGCGCAACGATGCGTACATGATCAGGAACTGCGTCATGATCACGGCGACCTGCGCGACGGTCAGGAACACCCAGCGTCGCCGCAGCACTTCGTACATGTCGCCTCGGAACTTGCTGATCGGCGCGACGAGATCGAGGTCCTTCAGCCGAGCGATGCGGCCCCTCAACGGATCGATCAGGCGATTCCCCAGACGTCCCACCCCTGCGGCAAGCTTCTCGGAGCGCATGATCAGCACGAACCCCACGATGATCACGATGAGAATGCCCAGACCGAGTGGTGCCACCCAGTTGTAGCCGCTGTTTCCGCCCTCGATCGAGAGCGCCGCCACGCCCAGGATCGGCAGGCCCAGGCTCACAAAGATGCTCCACAGGCCCACTGCTGTGATGGCCGCCGTGGCCGTGGAGCCGGAGATTCGGTAGGTCGCGAGCATGGCGTACTGCACCGCGAGCCCGAAGGCCCCGCCGGCGGGAACGCCGTTGGAGATGGCGAAGGCAGCCTGGTTCACCTGCTGCGACGGCCCGTACTTCAATCCGGGGGTTGCCGCCATGAAAGGAAAGCCGTAGGCGAACAGATAGGCGAGCACCGTGACGAAGATGATGATGAGCGCGACAGGCGTCATGTCCTCGAGATTCGCGAACGCCTGCTGGTAGTTGGAGCCGGTCACCTGAGGGATGACCTTCCAGAAGATCAGCACGATCACCGCGAGACCGATGACGCCCAGGATGATCGACTTCTTCTTGTCCAGTTGCGCAGTCGGCGCGGCCGCGTCGACCGTCGCAGTCTCTCCACCCGGCGGGTTCGACACGGTTGCTCCGCCATCACTCTCTGTCATGGCCGCGAGCCTGCCATATTCCGGCCGCGAAAGGGGGGTCCCTGCAGGCCCGGAATGTCCATTGGGCAGGATGCATGCATGCGGCTCGATCACCTGTCCTACGCCTGCACCACCGCGGAGATCGCTGACGTCATCCAGCGCATCGGCGGCGACCTCGGAGCCACTTTCGTGGACGGAGGGCGGCACCCCTCATTCGGCACGCGCAACTTCATCCTGCCGCTCGCGAACGGCTGCTACGTGGAGGTCGTCTCGGCCCTGGACCATCCGGCGGCCGAGAAGGCGCCGTTCGGTCGAGCGGTGGCGCAGGCCGCCGCTGACGGGGGTGGATGGTTCAGCTGGGTCGTCGCGGTCGATGACATCTCCCCGGTGGAGGCGCGCCTGGGGCGCGACGCGCGGGACGGACACCGCATCCGGCCCGACGGAGTCGAGCTGTGCTGGAAGCAATTGGGCGTTCTCAACGTCATGGAGGATCCCCAGTTGCCCTTCTTCGTGGAGTGGAGCTGCCCGGGCACCGAGCACCCGTCATCCGGGGGGTCGTCGGTATCCATCGCCACGATCGAGATGTGCGGGGATGCGGACTTCATCGGCGACTGGCTTGGCACGGGCATGGACCATCCCCTCGACGGCATCTCGGTCGACTGGGTCGAGTCCGACGACCCTGGACTGGTCGCCGTCTGGTTCGACACGCCCCACGGCGCCGTCCGCATCGACTGACCGCGATCCACAACGAGGGGAATCCATGTCGGCCTTCACGCCTATTCCCGCATCCGCGCTGCAGTGGGAGCGCAACGTGCTCGGCTCCACGGTCACCCGCCTGCGCACCGACGGCGCCATGCTCACCGTCGTGCACGGCCGCCAGGGCGACATCGTGCCCGACCATGGCTACACCCGCGGTTCGGTGACGTACGTGGTGTCCGGACGGATCCAGATCGGCGGTGCCGTGCTCGGCGCCGGGGAGGCGGGAACCTACAGCGCGCCGGGTGGCTACTTCTCGGTGCGGTTCCTCGAGGACTCCATCTACGTGGTCGCGAGAGCTGCCGACGACGAGATCACCATGCCAGACATCGGGGAGCGGGCGGCTCACAACCTCGACGCCTAGCGATGCCCCCCGACGCGGAGACCGAAACGGGTCTAGCGGCTGCGCTGGACCGCTAGCCTGCAACCCATGACCGCCGATCCGCAGTCCTCCGCTCCCGCGCCTGCCACCGGGGCTGGGACGCCACCTCAGGTACCCGGCACGCTCGCGCTCACGGCCGGCATCACGTGGCGTCTCCTTGTCGTCATCGCGGGGATCGTGGTCGCCGGGTACGTGCTCGACATCATCTTCCCCGTCGTTTTCGCGCTGTTCTTCGCGCTGCTTGTCACGGCCTGGACCCAGCCCATCATGAACCTCTTCGCCAGGATCATGCCGAAGGTCGTGGCGATGATCCTCGCCCTTCTCATCATCCTGACACTCGTCGTGGTGATCCTCGGCGCAGTCGTCCGCTCGAGCATCGCAGAGGGACCCAAACTGGTGACATCCATCACCTCCGGGCTCAACGACATCGAGACCTGGCTCAAGGATGGCCCACTGCAGCTCTCCGACGACAAGATCAGCAACCTGCTCACGCAGGCGGAGTCGTGGGCCAAGACGGTGGCAGGTGGTCTCCTCGGCGACGCTGCCGCAGCCCTTGGATCGATCGGCACGCTCGTGATCGCAGGCTCGGTGTTCTTCTACGCGGTGGTGTTCTTCCTGCTCTCGCCCAAGACGATCTGGGGCTGGATCATCAGCTGGATGCCGAAGCGAATGCAGGTCCCCGTGAACGTGTCCGGCACCATGGCCTGGGACGCCATATCGGGATACACGCGCGGGATCGTGGTCGTGGCACTGGCCGACGCCACGCTCGTGTTCATCGGTCTGCTCATACTGCAGGTGCCGCTCGCGCCAGCCCTCGCAGCCCTCGTATTCCTCGGTGCGTTCATCCCCGTGGTCGGCGCACCCATCGCCACATTCTTCGCGGCCATCGTCGCCCTTGCCGAGCGAGGGCCCGTCGTGGCCCTCCTCGTCGTCGTGCTGACCATCATCGTCGGGTCCTTCGATGGCGACGTGCTGCAGCCCCTCGTGATGGGCAAGGCGGTGAGCCTGCACCCGCTCGCGATCGTCTTCGCCATCGCCGCCGGAGGCATCACGTTGGGCATCGTGGGTGCCCTCATCGCCGTGCCGGTGGCTGGCGCCGTCTACAAGGTCGCCAAGTACCTCACCGGACGCGATCCGGACAATCCCTTCCCCCCGCCACCGAATGCGACCGTGGCGGCTCCTGCCTGAACCGGAGCAGTCGCCTGATCCCCCGCGTCGCCTAGGCGCCCACGTGACAGCCTGACAGGTGGTCGTCGACGAGACCGCAGGCCTGCATGGCCGCGTACATCGTCGTCGGTCCGACGAAGCCGAAGCCGCGCGCCTTGAGCGCGGCACTCAGTGCTCGCGATTCCGGACTGGCACTGGGCACGTCCGCGAGCCTGCGCGGGCGAGGGCGTGCATCCGGGGCGAAGCTCCACACGAGATCCGTCAGGGTCTCCCCGGCGGCATGCATCGCCACCAGGGCCCGCGCGTTTGCGATCGTCGCATCGATCTTCCGCCGGTTGCGGACGATTCCCGCGTCGCCCATGAGCCTGACGATGTCCAGGTCGGTGAAGGCGGCGACGGCGCGAGGATCGAATCCGGCAAAGGCCTCCCGGAAGGCAGTTCGCTTGCGCAGGATGGTGAGCCACGACAGCCCGGACTGGAAGGCCTCGAGACTGACCCGCTCGAACAGCTCGGCCTCGCCTCGCACGGCAGCACCCCACTCGAGGTCGTGGTAGGCGCGGTAGTCGGACGGCTCGGCGCCCCATGGGCAACGGGCCAGGCCATCCGGGCCGATGGCGAGTTCGGAGGTCACCCGCGGTGTCAGGGTCCCTCATCCCGGCACTGGGGTGCCGCAGCGAAGGCCGGTGCGAACTCCTCCTGCGCCTCGGCGAAGGTGTCCTGCGCAGTTGCCAGAAGATTCTTCCCGGCCTCGAAGGCAGCGACGCCCGCGCTGACGGCCGCAAGGCCCTCCGACAGGCCGTCGGCGAGACCGTCGGCCGAGGTCATCGCGTCGAGGTGCCCGGTCGTCGTGTCGACTGCTCCCTGCAGCGCCTCCTGCGCCGTGGTGAAGGAGACCAGCCAGTCATTCGCGTCGACGGGGTCGACTGGTGCGGTGACAAGCACGGTACCGAGGTCGTTGGCCGCCGACGCCACGGTGAGCACCTGCAACCGCAGCTGGCGATCCAGCTGGTCGAGCACCGAGGCGTCCAGACTGAGGTCGACGTCACACGCGCCCGGCCCACTCAACCTGCAGCTCCTCCAGGCTCGGTGCCGGCGGGGCCGTCTCCACGGGCGTCGGCGAAGCCGCCGCAGCAAGGGATTCGGTGGTCGACTGGGGCGCCTCCGAACTCGATGACCGCGCCACGAGGATGACGATCAGTCCCACGACCACAAGCCCGGCCACAACAACGGCGGTGGCGACCCCGTTCTTCCGGGTCATGGGATCGCCGACTGCGCTGCCCAGAGGTTGATGTCGCCCTCGACGGCGAACTCGTCGATGGCGGCGAGCTCCTGCGGAGTGAAGGTGACGTTGCGCACGGCCGCCGCCGTCTCGATCAGCTGCTCGGGGCTGCTCGCACCCAGCAACGTCGAGGTCACCCGGCTGTCGCGGAGAGTCCACGACACGGCCATCTGGGCGAGCGACTGCCCGCGGGACCGGGCGATGCTCGCCAGACCGCGGACACGTTCGAGGTTCTCGTCGGACAGATGCTCGTCGAACAGGCTCTTGCCCTCGGTGGCTCGGGAGCCCTCGGGGACTCCCGTGAGGTAGCGATCGGTGAGGATGCCCTGGGCCAGCGGACTGAAGGTGATGGCTCCGGCTCCGACCTCCTCCAGGGCGTCGAGCAGACCGTCCTCGATCCACCGGTTCAGCATGGAGTACGAGGGCTGGTGGATCAGCAAGGGAGTGCCGAGGTCGGCCAGGATGCGGGCCGCCTGGAGCGTGCGCGACGGGGAGTAGGACGAGATGCCGACGTAGCGTGCCTTGCCCTGCTGCACGGCCGTGTGCAGCGCTCCCATGGACTCCTCCACCGGGGTGTCCGGGTCAGGGCGATGGTGGTAGAAGATGTCGACGTAGTCCAGCCCCAGCCTCGCCAGGCTCTGGTCGAGACTGCCGAGCAGGTGCTTGCGTGATCCGAGATCCCCGTAAGGTCCGGGCCACATGTCCCAGCCCGCCTTGGAGGAGATGACCAGCTCGTCGCGCAGGTGGCCGAAATCCTCCCGCAGAATGCGGCCCGCATTGATCTCCGCGCTGCCGTAGGGCGGTCCATAGTTGTTCGCCAGATCGAAGTGCGTGATGCCGAGGTCGAACGCCGTGCGCATGATGGCGCGCTGGCGCTCGATCGGCTTGTCGTCGCCGAAGTTGTGCCAGAACCCCAGGGAAACCGCGGGCAGCCGGAGCCCACTGCGGCCGCACCTGCGGTAGGGCATGCGCCCGTCGTAGCGATCGGGATCGGGGGAATACACGTCGAGCTGAGGCATGGGGCGATTGTGTCACCCCCCGTCAGCGGTGCTCCCCTGTTCGGCCCAGTCCGCCCGGTTCCGTCATCAGATGACGAAGTCCATCGCCCCGGCCTCGAGCTCCCACTCACCGCTCGCCGTGCGCACCGGGCTGTGGCTGTGGTGCTCCTCCCCCAGCACGTGGGACTCCAGCGACTGCACCCTGACGAGGAGCGTGGACACTGCCAAGCCCACGGGATCGGGCGCCGTCGGGCTGTCGGTCTTGGGTCTGGTGTCGGGCTCGGCGGCTGTGCCATGCGCGATGACCTGACCCGGCACCCCCACCACCACGGAGTGATCGTCGACAGAGCGCACCAGGACCGCATTCGCGCCGATACGGGAGTCATCACCCACCACGAGATTGCCCAGCACCTTCGCCCCGGCACCGAGGGTGACTCGGTCCCCGATCGTGGGATGCCGCTTTCCGTGACCGACACTCGTCCCGCCCAGGGTCACGCCGTGGTAGATCGTGACATCCGCGCCGACCTCCGCCGTCTCGCCGATCACGACTCCGGCCCCGTGGTCGATGAACAGGCGCGGACCCAGCGTGGCGCCCGGATGGATCTCGATGTTGGTCCAGAACCGCGAGACCTGAGACAGGGCACGCGCCGGGAAGTACGCCCCCCGCTGCCAGAGGGCATGACTCACCCGGTGCGCCCACACGGCATGCACTCCCGGGTAGAGCAGCGCCACCTCGACCGCGTTCCGCGCAGCCGGATCGCGCTCGGCGACCGACTGGAGATCGCTGCGGGCCGCGTCGATGGCCTTCGCGACCAGAGCACGCACCCGGGCGGCGCGGCCGCTCACTCGGCGAGACCCGCGAACAGAGCTGTCGACAGGTACCGCTCGCCGAAGGACGGGATGATCACGACGATCAGCTTTCCGGCGTTCTCCGGGCGCTTGGCCACCTCGACCGCCGCCGCCAGCGCGGCACCGGACGATATGCCGACGAGAAGGCCCTCCTCGGTGGCTGCACGTCGGGCCATGGCCATCGCGTCATCTGCCTGCACGCCGACGACCTCGTCGTAGACGTCCGTGTCCAAGATGGCGGGGATGAATCCGGCCCCGATGCCCTGGATGGGATGCGGACCCTTCTGGCCCCCCTGCAGGACGGGCGAGGCTGCCGGCTCCACGGCGATCACCTGGATATCGGGCTTCCGCTCCTTGAGTGCCTGACCAGCCCCGGTGATCGTGCCCCCGGTGCCGACGCCGGCGATGAAGATGTCGACCCTGCCGTCGGTGTCGCGCCAGATCTCCTCCGCGGTCGTACGGCGATGGACGTCGGGGTTCGCCGCATTCATGAACTGCTGCGGCATGAAGTAGCGCGGATCGCTGGCCGCGAGCTCTGTCGCTCGAGCGATCGCTCCGCCCATGCCCTCAGATCCAGGCGTGAGGATGAGTTCGGCACCGTAGCCGCGCAGCAGGGCGCGACGTTCGAGGGACATCGTCTCCGGCATCGTGAGGACGATCTTGATCCCCCGAGCTGCGCACACCATGGCCAGTGCGATGCCGGTGTTCCCGCTGGTCGGCTCGACGACGATGGTCTCCGGTCCGATGAGACCCGCCTCCTGCGCGGCGTCGATCATGGCGACGCCGATGCGGTCCTTGACCGAGTGGGCGGGATTGAAGAACTCAAGTTTGGCGACGACCTCAGCTCCGGCAC
The DNA here is from genome assembly GCA_044233495.1 of Candidatus Nanopelagicales bacterium. GTDB lineage: Bacteria > Actinomycetota > Actinomycetes > S36-B12 > S36-B12 > UBA10649. The sequence goes on along the minus strand of JBIIJX010000004.1, from coordinate 15,381 downwards.
CATCGGTGATGTTCCGCAGGCGGACCAGAGGGGTGTTTCCGACGAGTTCGGTGATGTCGTTGGCGATTCGCATAGTGGCGATCCTCCCACCAGCACGGACGATGACCACTTGCGGGTCGCCGTAGTGCGATCAGTTCGCAGGAGCACCCCATGCGCGACTGACGGTGCCGACGATCAGATCCATCAGCACCTCTCGCTGGGGAGCCGCCGGGTCATCCCCGCACACGCGAACGTAGATGCCGACACCCGTGCCCTCGACATCTCCGTGACCCATCCCGGCCACGGACACGATCTGCAGTCGCGGAACCGCGTCGTGCTGGCGATCGCGGAGCCACCTCTCCAGCGCTCCGTTCCGATTGCACGGCCCCGGATCCCCGCAGATGGCGACCACGGGAATCGCCTGCAGCACCGGCCATGAACGGCTGATCGCGCGCACCGGGCTCTCGACCCCGTCCACGAACACCAGCGTGCGGACATCACGTCCAGCTTCGACCAGGCGCGCCGCCACCCACGCTCCCGCTGAGGCACCGGCAGAGTGACCGACGACCACGATCGGCCCCTCCCCGCACGGGCCCGTCACCGCCCGCGCCACGCGATCGAGGTATCGGGTGTTGTTGGTGCAGGTCGGCCACCACCAGGCCGACAGTGATGGCCGCAGCACCCGGGCGCCAAGCCCGGACAGTCGCGTGGCGAGATCGTCGAGATGCTCCGGTCGGCGGCCGAATCCGTGCACCACGACCGCCGTCCCCCGGGCTCTGTCCCTCGGCTCGCTCGCCAGCATCTGCATCCCCGAAGCCTGACACGACACACCGGGAGAGCGCGCCGATCCCGGCGCGCACGTGCGCCGTGCGCCGCACGTGGCTACTACCCGCTCCCCGCAATGCGTGAGGGGCCCGGCTCACCGGACCCCTCACGTTGTCGCTCTTGGGCCAGAGCCCTGTCAATCGTGGGCCAGAAGCGTGTCGATCTCCGGCCCGCGAACGACCATCTCAGCTGCAGCCGGACGTGCTCCCGCAGCCCTCGCAGACGTAGCAGGATCCGGATGGCCTCATCTTGATGCCGCAGGTCATGCACAGCGGGGCATCGGACGCCTGGCCGGTGATCTCCTCGAGCAGCTCGGCACTGGAGCGGGCCTGGCTTACCCGGGGCTGCTGCGCCGGGGCCGACTCGACTGCTGCGGTGTCATCGAGATCCTCGACCACAGCATCGAGGTCGACGGTCACCGTCGTCGGGCCGTAGGACTGGGCCACCGTCGCGGCCCGCTCCTCCGCCGTGAAGATGCCGAGCGCCTCGCGCTTGTCGTAGGGCAGGTAGTCCAACGCCAGGCGGCGGAAGATGTAGTCCATGATCGACTGACTGATCCGGATGTCCGGATCGTCGGTCATGCCCGCCGGCTCGAAACGCATGTTGACGAACTTGCTCACGAAGGCCTCCAGCGGCACGCCGTACTGCAGCGCGATGCTGATCGCAATCGAGAACGCATCCATCACACCCGCCAGGGTCGAGCCCTGCTTGCCGAGCTTGAGGAATACCTCACCGAGGCCGTCGTCGGGGTAGGACCCGGCCGTCATGTAGCCCTCTGCACCAGCGACCGAGAACGAGGTGGTGCGGCTGGGGCGGGTCTTCGGCAGGCGCCTGCGGATCGGCTGACCCGCAAGCACTGCCTGCACGGCATCGGCCGTCGCCTCGACGAGCTCGTCGGTCTTCTTCGCCTTGGCGTCGCTCAGCGGCTGACCCACCTTGCAGTTGTCGCGGTAGATCGCCAGCGCCTTGACGCCCATCTTCCAGGCCTCGAAGTAGATCTCCTCGACCTCTTCGACAGTGGCCGTCTCCGGCATGTTCACCGTCTTGGAGATGGCACCGGAGATGAACGGCTGAACGGCCGCCATCATGCGCACGTGGCCCATCGGAGTGATGGAGCGCTGCCCCATCGCCGTGTCGAAGATGCTGTAGTGCTCGGTCTTGAGTCCGGGGGCATCGACGACGTGGCCGTTCTCACCGATGTACTCGATGATCGCCTCGACGGTCTCCTCCGTGTAGCCGAGGCGACGCAGGGCCCGCGGGATCGTCTGGTTCACGATCTGCATCGAGCCACCGCCCACGAGCTTCTTGAACTTCACCAGGGAGAAGTCCGGCTCGATGCCCGTGGTGTCGCAGTCCATCATGAACCCGATGGTCCCCGTCGGAGCGAGCACCGACGCCTGGGCATTACGCCAGCCGTTCTGCTCTCCCGTCTTCAGACACGCCTCCCACTGCTTCTCCGCGAGCTTCAGCACGTCGCCGTCGAGGCTGCTGAAGGTCCGGACGTTGTCGTTGGCGGCGGCGTGCTTGCGCATCACGCGCTTGTGGGCTGACTCGTTGCGCGCGTAGCCCTCGTAGGGGCCGACGATGCCAGCAAGCTCGGCGCTGCGCTTGTAGGCCGTGCCGGTCATCAGGCTCGTGATGGCCGCAGCGAACGAACGTCCCGCATCGGAGTCGTACGGCAGGCCGGTGGCCATCAGCAGGGCGCCGAGGTTGGCGTAGCCGATGCCCAGCTGGCGATACCGGCGAGTGGTCTCGCCGATGGCCACCGTCGGGAAGTCCGCGAAGCAGATGGAGATGTCCATCGCGGTGATGACGAACTCCACTGCCTTGGCGAACCGGTCGGCGTCGAAGGTGTCGTCTTCCTTCAGGAAGGTGAGCAGGTTCAGCGAGGCCAGGTTGCACGAGGAGTTGTCCAGGCTCATGTACTCCGAGCACGGGTTGGACGCATTGATGCGACCCGTCTCGGGATTGGTGTGCCAGTCGTTGATGGTGTCGTCGTACTGGATCCCCGGATCCGCGCAGGCCCAGGCCGCCTCGGCGATCGTGCGGAACAGCGTCCGAGCGTCGACGGTCTCGACGACGGAGCCATCGGTTCGGGCCAGGAGCCCGAACGGCTCGCCGTTCTCGACCGCGTGCATGAACTGATCGGACACGCGCACGGAGTTGTTGGCGTTCTGGTACTGGACGCTGGTGATGTCCTTCCCGCCGAGGTCCATGTCGTATCCGGCGTCGCGCAGGACACGAATCTTGTCCTCCTCGCGCACCTTGGTCTCGATGAACTCCTCGATGTCGGGATGGCTCACGTCGAGGACGACCATCTTCGCGGCACGCCGCGTGGCGCCGCCGGACTTGATGGTGCCGGCCGACGCGTCCGCACCGCGCATGAAGGACACCGGACCAGAGGCCGTGCCGCCGGAGGACTTCAGCAGCTCCTTGCTCGAGCGGATGCGCGAGAGGTTGAGGCCGGCTCCGGAGCCACCCTTGAAGATGAGCCCCTCCTCCTTGTACCAGTTGAGGATGGAGTCCATGGTGTCGTCGACGCTCAGGATGAAGCAGGCACTCACCTGCTGCGGCGCAGTCGTGCCCACGTTGAACCACACCGGCGAGTTGAAGCTGAACACCTGGTGCAGAAGCATGTGGGTGAGCTCATGCTCGAAGACGGTGGCGTCATCCTCGGTCGCGAAGTAGGAGTGCTCGCGGCCGGCCTTGACGTAGGTCAGCACCACCCGGTCGATGAGCTGCTTGAGGCTCCACTCGCGCTCGGGGCTGCCCATCGCCCCACGGAAGTACTTCGTGGTGACGATGGTGGAGGCGTTGACGCTCCAGAAATCCGGGAACTCCGCGCCACGCTGCTCGAACACCACCTCGCCGGTCTTCCAGTTCGTCTGGACGACGTCGCGCCGTTCCCAGGTGACCGCGTCATAGGGGTGGACACCCGGCGTCGTGTAGAGCCGGTCGATGGTCAGGCCCGGCTGGCGCAGGGTGTTGTGCACGAACGTCTGGCGATCGTGAAGGTCGCTGGCCGTGGTGCCTCGATCATTGCTGGTGATGGTCATGCGTGGTGCCTTTCTTCCGCGAGCGGTCAGGAGTGGGAAGTTCAGTGGTCAGGTCGCGCGCGACCCGGGAGTGGCGACGGAATCCTCGACGGAGACGACGGGTTCGCGTCCCATCGGCTCGCCCTCGGCCCTGAGCAGGGCGATCTCGGCCTCGAAGTCCTCGAGAGTGTCGAACGAGCGGTAGACGGACGCGAACCGCAGGTAGGCCACCTCGTCGAGTTCGCGCAGCGGGGCGAGGATCGCGAGGCCGACATCCATCGCCGGCACCTCAGCCTGCCCCTCGGCGCGCAGGAAGTCCTCCACCTGCTGCGCGAGAAGTGCGAGATCGTCCTCGCTGACCGGACGACCCTGGCATGCCTTCCGCACACCGCTGACGACCTTCGCACGGCTGAACGGCTCGGTGGCCCCGGACCGCTTGACGACGAAGAGCACGGAGGTCTCCGTGGTGGTGAACCGCCGACCGCACTCGGTGCACTCACGGCGCCGCCGGATGCCCAGTCCCTCGTCGAAGGCGCGGGAGTCCACGACTCGGGAGTCGTCACTGCGGCAGTACGGACATCTCATGCGTGGCCCTCCTCTCCATCGGTGGTTCCTGCGTTCCTGTCGTTCCTGTCGTGCCGGTCGTGCTGGCCGTGGGGTCGAGTCCCACCAACCTCGTTCGCCTCGTGCGTCCCACTGGTGGGCCCTTGGATCCCCCGCTGGGGACGATCATGGGGACGACCTGTGGAGATCCTGTGTCTGTAGTACCACAACCTGTTGATGAACTACAGGCGTGTGACTACAACATCTAGGGGTTGAAACGTAGGGCCTCAAGCCGGGTTTGGCAAGGGGATCCACCGGCGAGTCGCGGACCGGCTACCACCGCCGCCGTGGTCCGGTGATCAGGAGCCGGCGGGAACGACCAGGGCCTGACCGGGCACGACCACGTCACTGCCGAGGCCGTTCAGCTCCCGGATCGCGGTCAGGGTGGCCCGCGGGTCGGCCTGGGGAGCGACCTGGCGCGCGATCTGCCACAGGCTCTCACCCGGCTGAACCACGACGATGCCCGTGACAGGCCCTGCACCGGAGGCCGGGCCAGCCGTCCCCGCATCGGCGGACAGGGATCCCATCACCATCAGGATGGCCGCAAAGGGCACCGACACGAGCACACCGACCACGATGCGTCCGCGCCGAGTGAGCCGCACGCCCGGGTGCCCGGGCGCCCTACGGCCTGCAGGACGGGATCCACGGCGCCTGGCTGCGCCGGCATGGGGCGCGCGGCGGGTGACGTGGACGGGGGCCGCGGTGGGGAAGGGGGCCGCGATCGCCATGGTGGTGCCTCTCTCTCGGTGAGGGATCGATCCGTGGGTCGATGGGTCTGTCGATGGATTTGTCGATGGATTTGTCGATGGATCTGTCGATGGATCTGTGGTGCGTGACGTCTGGGCACCGGGTTGCCGGCCGATCTGACTCGCCCGGCGTGTTCGCCTCCTCGTGTTCGCCTCCTCGTGTCCGCCTCTTCGTGTCCGCCTCTTCGTGTTCGCCTCTTCGTGTTCGCCTCCTCGTGGTCTCCGCACGGGCTCCGAACAGGTGTACGATCGAACAGGTGTACGATTTGTAGCATGTTCGCGACACGAGGTCCACGACATTCGAACATATGTTTGATGTGGCGTGTCGTGGGCGCTAACGTGTCGAGCACACCGTCGCGCAGGGGTCTGACATCTCCATCCGCTGTCCAGCCCCTGCTCGAACAGCAGCCTTGACCAGCACATCCGCACCGGCACCCACCAGGAAGGCCCACCATGAGCGCTCGCATAACCGAACTGCCCGACGGGCCTGAGGACGCCACCGGCCTGACACCTCGGCAGCAGGCGATCCTCCGCGTGATCCGCGAGAGCGTGGACGAGCGCGGGTACCCGCCGAGTGTTCGCGAGATCGGCGAGGGTGTCGGCCTCACCAGCCCGAGCTCCGTCGCGCACCAGCTGGCCAGCCTCGAGCGCCTCGGGTACCTGCGACGCGATCCCCATCGCCCGCGAGCGCTCATGGTCGCCGAACCGGGGCTTCCCCTGGGTCGCGACGGCCACACCGCCCCTGTCGCCGGAGGCACCCGTCTTCAGGCCGTGCCCGACGCTCCCGCTCAGGCGCTTGCGCCGGCTGCTGACACCGCTCTCGTGCCGCTCGTCGGCCGCATCGCGGCGGGCGGTCCCATCCTTGCCGAGCAGGACGTCGAGGCGGTGTTCCCGCTCCCCCGGGATCTCGTCGGCGCTGGGGACCTGTTCATGCTCAAGGTGGTCGGCGACTCCATGATCGACGCCGCCATCTGCGATGGCGACTGGGTCGTGGTGCGGCAGCAGAGCACCGCCGAGAACGGCGACATCGTGGCCGCACTGCTCGACGACGAGGCCACCGTGAAGACCCTCAAGCGCCGCGACGGCCACGTGTGGCTCATGCCGCACAACCCCGCCTACGCGCCCATCCTCGGGGACCAGGCCACCATCATGGGCAAGGTGGTCAGCGTCCTGCGGCGGGTCTGATGCGCGCCTCGTCCGGCGATGGCGCAGCATAGGCGAGTGACGCAGGTCAATCGGAGGAGGACGAGCCGGCTACTCGCCACCGCGGCGAGCGGCCTGGCGGTGGTCATGGTCGTGAGCGGCTGCTCCTCCCTGGGCTTGGCATCGCCCAACGCAGCCGGTGATGCCGCACCGCCGTCGCCATCCGGGGAGGCGACCTCGACGACCGATCCCCCCACCACCGATCCCTCCGCTGCTGCCGTTGACGATGCGCCAGCCTCCTCCGCGGGAAGCGCCACCGTCGGTCCCGCGGCAACCCCCGCACCGACCCCCGCACCGACCCCCGCGCCGGTCGGTGCCTTCGTGCTCAGCGACTCCATCGGCCTGTCCATCGCCCCGACCCTGTCGCGGCTCGGCTATCCCGTCACCGGGCGCGTCGGACAGACCGCTTCGACCGAGTTCCTGAGCACGCACCTGGCCAGCGACGCAGCGCAGCAGGCTCCCGCATGGGTCATAGTGCTGGGTACGAACAACAGAGGAGACGAGACGGACCTCGCACGTCTCAACGAGTGGCTCCGCACCATCCGGACCTCGCGCTCTCGTCCTCGCCAGCACGTGTTCTGGGTGACGCCACACCGTCCGGCGGAGTACGACGGCGGCATGAGCACCCACACCCTCGATGCGCTGAACGCGGCGCTCAAGCAGGAGGATGCCAAGCGCGAGTGGCTCACGGTGCTCGACTTCGCCAGCGTCGCCGCCCAGAATCCCGACTGGTACGCGCTCGACGGCGCACGGCTGCATCCCGATCAGCGCGGTCAGGCAGCTCTGATCGATCTCATCGCCGGCCCCGGAGCCCCGGAGGCTGACTCCCCCGCACCGATCGTCGAGATCGCCCGACCGACTCCGTCGCCCGCACCTGGCGATTCCGGTGGCGCGGACGCTGACTTCGGCGACATGGAGTTCACGAACTAGTGAACGACTCTCGTGTCGACAACATGGAGTTCACGAACTAGTGAACGACTCTCGTGTCGACAACATGGAGTTCACGAACTAGTGAACGACTCTCCGGTCGCCTGGTACTCCTGCCGAAGCCGCTCCAGCGAGCCGAGGACCGTCGCACGATCGGTCGTGTACCAGAACGGCGGCAGGCTTGCTCGGAGCGTACGTCCGTAGCCTGCGGTGGCCAGGCGTGAGTCGAGAATCGCGACCACCCCTCGGTCGTGCGCGCTGCGGATCAGCCGTCCCGCACCCTGCGCCAGCAGCAGTCCCGCCTTCGGCACGGATACGGCCGCGAAGCCTGAACCACCCGCCTCGTCGACCGCCCGCTGGCGTGCCGCCAGCAGCGGGTCGTCCGGCCGGGGAAAGGGGATGCGGTCGATCACGACGAGCGTGCACGACTCTCCCGGCACGTCTACGCCCTGCCACAGCGACACCGTACCGAGCAGCGTCGACTCTGGGACGGCCGCGAACCGGTCGACCAGCCCCGCCACCGCATCGCCCCGCTGCTGCACCAGCACCGGCAGGTCCGCCCGGGCACCCCACCTCACCCTCAGGTAGTCGGCCGCACGCTCGACTCCGCGCCAGCTGCTGAACAGGGCCAATGTCCGGCCGCCGGCAGCCTCGATCAGGTCCGCAAGCTCGTCGAGGGCCTCCATGGGCACGCCGTCCCGACCGGGGGCGGGGAGGTGACGCGCCACGTACAAGATGCCCTGTCGGCCATGGTCGAAGGGCGAGCCGACGTCAACAGCGCGTGTGTCGTCGGGCAGACCAGCCGACGCAAGCAACGGCAAGAAGTCACCGCCGACCGACAGCGTCGCACTAGTGAGCACCACCGAACCTGACGAGAAGAGAGAGTCGGCAAGCAGGCCCGCCACCGACAGGGGAGCCAGTCGCACCACAGGTGACCGACCTGCACCGCCCTCACCCGGATCCACCCAGGCGACATCATGGGCGTTCATGGAGAGCAGGGCACCGGCGACATCGTGAACCTCCTGCAGCGATCCGACGACACGCTGCCGCGCGGCCTGGGCCTGGGGATCCGCCGCATCGCGATCGGCATTCACCTCCGCGATGGCCTGATGGAGGACATCGCGAAGCATCGTGAGCGCAAGAAGCACGTCGCGCGACCACGCCTCGACGCGGGTCGGCCCGGACATGCGCACGCCGAGGGCCCGCAGCGCGTCGTCAAGCCCCTCGACGGCCACGGTCATCCGCTCGTGGGTCTCCGGATCCACGAGCCGTCGCGCGGCACTCACCGCCCGCTCCGCCACCGGAACCGACAACTCGGCGGTGACCGCCGCCGTGGCGCGATCGACGAGCTCGTGGGCCTCGTCCACGATGACGGCGTCGTGCTCCGGCAGCACGGGGACACCCTCGATCGAGTCGATCGCGAGCATCGCGTGGTTTGTCACGACGATGTCGGCTTCCATCGCCTGCTGCCTGCGCAGCGCCGTGAAGCACTCCTCCCCGTACGCGCACCGCGCCTCGCCGACGCACTCACGACGACCGACGGAGAACGCCCGCCACACCCGTGGGTCCAGCTCGTCCGGGTAGTCATCGCGATCACCCGTCGTGGTTGTCTCCGCCCATTGGCGCAGGGCCTTGGCCTGCCGAGCGAGGGAACTGGCCGGTGCCTCGAAGAGTGCCTCCGCCTCCTCGTCCGGCTCGGCACCGTGCAGACGCTGCAGGCACACATAGTTGTTGCGTCCCTTGAGCACGGCATACGTGACCGGGCGCTCCAGTACTGGTTCCAATGCCTCGGCGATTCGAGGCAGGTCGCGATCGATCAACTGGCGCTGCAGGGCGAGGGTTGCGGTGGCGATGACCACGCTTCCGCCGTCGGGCGCGGTCGCATGCAGCGCCGCGGGAACGAGGTAGCCCACGGACTTGCCGGTGCCCGTCCCGGCCTGCACCACGGCATGGGATCGCGCCTCGATCGCGTGCGCCACGATTGCGGCCATCTGCTCCTGACCCTCGCGCTGCTCTCCCCCGATCGCCTCAACCACCGCCCGCAGCGCCGTCGACACGAAACCACCGTCCGACCCTGGAGCCGACTCGCTCACCTGGTCAGGCACGCGCAGCGTCCTCGACCGCCGACGACAGCTCACCCGCGAGAGCCTCCGGCACCCGCGCGCGCAGGCGCGTCCCGGACTCCCCGTGCTGCTCGGACACCACTTCACCCGTCCGGTGCGCTCTACTGATCAGGTCACCGCGCGCGTAAGGAACCACGACGTCCACCTCGACGAGCCCGGTCGGCAGGTCCTCCTCGACGGCGGCGAGCAGCGCCTCAAGGCCCGCTCCTGTACGCGCCGACACCACGACCGAGTGCGGCTCGCGACGCACCAGCCGCGCGATCGCATCCGGGTCGGCAGCATCGGACTTGTTGATCACGACCAGCTCGGGGATGCCGGAGGCCTCGATCTGCTGGAGCACCTCGCGCACGGCCGCGATCTGCTCCTCGGGCGCCTCATCGGATCCGTCGACGACGTGCAGGATGAGGTCGGCGTCGGCAACCTCCTCAAGCGTGGACCGGAACGCCTCGACCAGCTGGTGGGGCAGATGCCGGACGAATCCCACGGTGTCGGCGATGGTGAACTCACGTCCACTGGGCGTCTGCGCCTTGCGCACCGTCGGGTCGAGCGTGGCGAACAGGGCATTCTCGACGAGTACCCCTGCGCCAGTGATGCGGTTCAGCAGGCTCGACTTGCCGGCATTGGTGTAACCGGCGATCACCACTCGCGGAGTGCCCGAGCGACGCCGGGAAGCCCGTTGCGTCGTGCGCGCCTTCTCCATCTCGGCGATCTGACGCCGCAGCTTGGCCATCTGCGCCCGGATGCGACGCCTGTCGGTCTCGATCTTGGTCTCACCCGGGCCTCGCGTGCCCACGCCGCCACCACCCGAGCCGCCACCGCCGGCTCCACCACCTTGGCGCGACAGGGATTCGCCCCACCCGCGCAGGCGCGGAAGCAGGTACTGCATCTGCGCAAGACTCACCTGCGCCTTGCCTTCCCGGCTTCGGGCATGCTGGGCGAAAATGTCGAGGATGAGCCAGGTTCGGTCGACGACCTTGACCTTGACGACCTGCTCCAGCTGCCGCAGTTGCCCCGGAGTGAGCTCGCCGTCGCAGATGACGGTGTCGGCGCCCGTCGCCACCACGATGTCCCGCAGTTCTCGCGCCTTGCCCGAACCGAGATAGGTCGCCGGATCTGGGGAGTCGCGGCGCTGGATCACGCCGTCCAGCACGACCGATCCTGCCGTCTCCGACAGCAGGGCAAGCTCGCGCATGCTGCGCTCGGCCTGGAACAGGGTGCCCTCGGTCCAGACACCCGCGAGGACGACGCGCTCGAGCCGGACCTGCCGGTACTCGACCTCGGTGATGTCCTGCAGTTCCGTGGACAGGCCGGCCACCCGGCGCAGTGCGCTGCGCTCCTCGAGATCGAACTCGCCCGTGCTGACCACGATGTCGGGGTCGGGCCGGGTGTCCGGTTCGGTGTCCATCGTCCCAAGGGTGCCATGCCCCCCTGCACACCCTCCGTGGCCGTCCACAGCATCCCCAGCGGCCCCGGCAAGTACTGTCGCGGGATGAAGACCCGGCAGCTCGGACGTTCAGGCCCCGTGGTGGGCGCGGTGGGCTTCGGCGGCATGCCGCTGTCCGGGTTCTACGGTCACGCGGAGCCGGGGTCGGCGCAGCGGGTGCTCGAACAGGCCCTCGACTCGGGCGTCACCCTCTGGGACACCGCCGAGGTCTATGGTCACGGGGGCAACGAGGAGCTGATGGCGCCCGTCCTTCGGCGGCACCGCGACCGCATCACGATCGCAACCAAGTTCGGGATCGCCCGGGACGGCACGATCGCCGCCGGTCCCGAAGATGCCCGCACCGCAATCGAGGGCAGCCTGCGCCGCCTCGGCGTCGACCACGTCGATCTGTACTACGTGCATCGGGTCGACGGCACGATCCCCATCGAGGAAACGGTAGGAGCCCTCTCCGACCTGGTGACGGAGGGCAAGGTCGCGCATCTGGGGCTCAGCGAAGCCAGTGCCACGACCCTGCGCCGCGCACACGCCGTCCATCCCATCGCCGCCCTGCAGAGCGAGTGGTCGCTGTGGACCCGGGACCTCGAGCCCGAGGTGCTTCCCGTCGCTCGGCAACTCGGCGTCGCCCTCGTGCCCTACAGCCCACTGGGCCGCGGGCTTCTCACCGCAGACGTACCGGACACCTCGGCACTCGACGAGGCCGATCACCGTCGAACCAGCCCCCGATTCGCACCTGAGAACGTCGACCACAACCTGGCCCTGGCCCGCACCTTCGCCGAGCACGCGAGCAAGCGCGGCTGCACGGCGGCCCAACTGGCCCTCGCGTGGCTCCTTGCGCAAGGTGATGACGTCGTGCCCATCCCGGGCACGCGATCACCGGAGCGCGTCCGCGAGAACGCCGGGGCTGCCGAGATCGAGCTGTCCGAGGACGAGGTGCGTGTCCTCGGCGAACTCATGGCCGGCGTCACCGGATCGCGCTATGCCCGACCACACACATACGGCGACTCCCCCGAGCCATCAGCCTGACGTCCTGTCACAGGGACGGCAGGAGCACGGTCCCGCGAGCCACCAGCTCCGCCGGGCCGGTGAGCAGCATCGCTCCGGCCGCAGTCTCCGTCACCGAGACTGTGCCGCCCGGCACGTCGACCCGATAGACGGTCTCACCCACCACATCCGGCTCATGTCGCCGACGCGCCGCCCACGCGACCGCGCAGGCTCCCGTGCCACATGCCCTCGTCTCACCCACACCGCGCTCATGGACCCGCATGCCGACATGTCGGTCGCCGTGATGGACGACGAACTCGACGTTCACGCCGTCGGGGTAGGCATCCGCCGGACTGACTCCGGGTGCCTGACGCAGGTCGCCAGCCTCCCCCAGGTCATCGACGAAGGCGACGGCATGGGGATTCGGCACCAGCACTGCGGTAGCTGACCACGACGACGTGCCGACATGCACGATGGGCTGGATCGCGGGGTGGCTGGCTGCCCCCATGTCGACCGTGATGGACCCGTCGTCCTGGATGACGCAGCTGCGAGGTCCGCCCCGTGTGCCGATGACCGCCTCGCTGCGGGTGATGAGACCGGTCGCCTGGAGGTACCGCACGAAGACTCGAATGCCGTTGCCGCACATCTCGGCCACTGTTCCGTCGCTGTTGCGGTAGTCCATGAAGAACTCCGCCACACTCGACGGGCCGCCGACGTCTGCCATGTGCTCGGTGCGCACCACTCGCAGTACGCCGTCGGCACCGAGACCACGGCGGCGATCACACAGCCACTGCACCTGCGCATCGCTCAGGTTCAGTTGCCCGTCGAGATCGGGAATGATCACGAAGTCGTTCTGCGTGCCATGGCCCTTGGCGAAGGCCACTTCCCGGAACGACGTCACCGCACCAGCCTAGCCGCGGTCAGACCGCGCTCTGGCGCGCATGTAGGCCTCGCGCACCCTCGCGAGCACGTGCGCCCACGTCTCGTTCGGCGGCGTAGTGCGGTTGTGCGCCGTGATCGCATTCAGAAGCCCTGGGTCGTGGGCGAGCCGGACGACCGCAGCCACCATGCCCGTGTCATCCCGGGCCACCAGGCCCTCGACACCGTCGTGCACGAACTGCGTGCTTCCGGAGTCGGCATGGACCACGACGGCAAGACCGGCTGCCCTGGCCTCCAGGGCCGCAAGGCCGAACGACTCACGGATCGACGGCTGGAGGTAAACGTCGCTGCGGCCCAGCACGTCCCTCACTCCTTCACGAGGCAGCCGCCCGGTGAAGGTCACAACACCGTCCAGTCCGTGGTCCGCCGCAAAGGCACGGGCGCGATCGAGCATCGGACCGCCCCCTACGACCGTCGCCGTGACGTCCACCGAACCTCGCAGGTCTGCGCGTGCCGCCTCGATCATGCGCAGCAGCGGGATCGTCCGCTTGCGGGGTGCCAGGCGCATGACGGTGACCAGGCGCATGGCGTCGAGCGGTCGCGCCACGGGTGGCAGGAGCCACTCCGCGGGATCGATGCCGTTCGGCAGGACGAGCACCTCACCCGCCCGCGGGACGGCCGCACGCACGCGCTCGGCCGCATACTCGCTCACCGCGCTGAGCGTCACGCCCCATGAGTGCCAACCGGCGAGTGCATCGCTCAGCCGAAACGCCGGGCTGGCCAACGGACCCCACACGCTGTGCACCGTCACCAGCACCGGCAGTCCGCGATCCCGAGCCGCGCGCACCGCGCCCCATGCGAAGGGCGAGATGACGCCAGCATGCACATGGACGATGTCGACGGGGTCCGCGTCCAGTACAGCCCCGACCTCGCGTCGCGTGCGAGGGTGCACAGGGAGGTCGAAAGGAACGCGAGCTACGACGCGGTGTACGGGAAGACCGCCCACCCGAGAGTCCTCACCGGGTGCCTCGGCGCGCGTCGCGGTGATCACCCGCACGTCATCTCCAGCCGCGGCCTGACGCTCGGCAAGGGCCCGCACCTGAGACTCGATACCCCCCGTGCGCGGGGCGTAGCAGTCGCTGACGTGGGCGATCCTCACGGTTGACGACCGTACGCCACAATGACGCCCATGCCCGTGCGCACCCTCGTCTTCGTCCATGCACATCCTGATGACGAGGCCCTGCTCACCGCCGGCACGATGGCGCGAGCAGCCGAAGCCGGGCATCGCGTCGTACTCATCGTCGCCACGGACGGCTCGGCGGGCCTGGCCGCGTCGGCCATCAGCGACCTCGGCGGTGTGCGCCTGGCGGAGCTGCGTGACTCCGCCCGGGCCCTCGGCGTCGCCAGAACGGTAACCCTGGGCTACGCCGACTCAGGCCTGCGTGGCGAGAACCCCGAGGGCTTCAGCCATGAGGGACGGTTCCGCATCGGACGCCGTATCGCGGCCGTGTGCGAGGAGGAGGACGCCGACGTGCTCGTCGGCTACGACCCGTCTGGTGGCTACGGCCACCCGGATCACGTCCAGGTCCACCGGGCGGTGCGCACCGCACGCTCCCTGCTCACACGACCGGTGAAGCTGTTCGAGGCGACCCTGCCGCGGGAGCCCATCGCGTCTGCTGTCCGATGGGCCGCACGGGCACGCCTGACGCCCGGAGACTTCGATCCTCAGGAGTTCGCCGAGGCCTGGACCCCGCGCGCACTCATCACCCACCGGGTCGACGTGCGCCCAGTGATGTCGCGCAAGGTAGCCGCGCTGCGAGCCCATGCGTCGCAGGCGACGTCCGACGGGACGGTGCGGACCCTCGCCGTGCTCACGAGACTGCCGGGGCCTGTGCGCACCCTCCTCCTGGGCACCGAGTACTACGTAGCCGTGCCACCCGAGGCCAGGACGAGGACATCCTCGACGAGGGTCGGGGAGTCGTAGGCCAGCCACGTCACCCGGTGGTCCCGACGGAACCACCGCTGCTGCCGACGGGCGAATCGCCGCGTCGCGTCGACGGTCAGGCGCCTGGCCTCGATCTCGGTGATCTCACCGTCGAGGAACGCCATCACCTGTGGGTAGCCCAACGCCCGCGACGCTGTCGGCGCCTCACCCAGGCCACGAGCCTTGAGTTCTCGCACCTCGTCCACGAAGCCCGCCTCCCACATCTGGTCCACGCGCTGGCTGATCCGCTCGTCGAGGTCGTCACGGGGGATGTCGAGGCCGATCCGAACGGTGCGATAGACGTCGACGGGGTCGGGCAGCCGTGCAGTGAAGGGGCCACCGGTGATCTCGATGACCTCCAGTGCACGCACGATGCGCCGGCCGTTCGTCGCGAGGATCTGCTCAGCTGCCTCCGGATCGACGGCCGCCAGGCGTTGGTGGAGCTCACCCGCGCCGACGACGTCGAGCTCGGATTCGAGCCGTGCGCGCACCTGCGGGTCCGTGCCGGGGAACCGCAGGTCGTCGAGCACGGCGGCGACGTACAGTCCGCTGCCTCCTGTCACGACGGGCGTTCTCCCCCGCATGAGGACGGCGTCGATGCACTCGCGCGCCTGCTGCTGGAAATCCGCGACAGAGACGTCCTGATCCATCG
>JBIIJX010000269.1:0-2952 GCA_044233495.1 Candidatus Nanopelagicales bacterium | reverse complement strand
AACTCGAAAGGAACGAGGCGAACACGATTGCGATCAGCAGGGCTGCGGCAGTGATGATGCGCCCCGTGCGCTGCAGTCCGAATGCGACGGCATCCGTCGTGCTCGCGCCCGCATCGTGCTCCTCCTTGATTCTCGCGAGCATGAACACCTCGTAGTCCATTGACAGCGCGAACGCGATGACGGCGATGAGTGCGATCGTCGAGATGTCGACGGTGCCTGTCACGGTGTAGTCGCCGGTCAGCCAGGACAGGTGCCCTCCCTGGAACACCCAGACCAGTGCCCCCAGCGTTGCCGCCAGGCTGAGGAGGTTCAGCACGAGTGCCTTCAGCGGGATGAGCACGCTGCCGGTGAACAAGAACAGGATGATCATCGTGGTCGCAGCGAGCCACAGCGCGACGATCCAGGCTCGGTCGATCACCGCGTTCGTGGCATCGGCCCATTCGGCAGCCAGTCCGCCGACGAGTGCCTCCTGCGCGGGCGCGTCCACAGCGCGGATCTCTGCCACGAGTGCCTCGCCGGCCGGGTCGATCGGCCGAACGCTGCCCACCGCCTCCACTCGGGTTGCGCCGGAGGCGGACCAGCTGCCGGGATCCGGATTCGGGCCCACCACGGCACCGTCGATGAGGATGCTCTCGGCGGTGGTCACGCGGTCGATCTCGGGAATGCGAGAGATCTCCTCGGCGTACGCCTGAACCTCCGCGGACGAGCCGGGCTGCAGGAGCACGATCTCGTAGGGCGCGCCCTCGTTTCCGGGAAAGCGCTCGCGCAGCACTTCGCCCGCCTGCGCAGCCGGATTGTCGGAGGGGAGTGCACGTTCGTCGACCTGTCCGAACACCGCGCCGAAGGCGGGGGCGGCGAGGACCAGCAGGACGGCAACAGTGCCGATCAGCACCGGCCATGGTCGCCGCATCACGAATCGGGCCAGGCGGGCCCACGCGCCGTCGTCCTTCGGCGCGAGGTCACCGCGGCGCACCTTCAGGCGGTTGACGTTGCTGCCGAGGATGGCGAGCAGAGCGGGAATCGCCGTGAGCGCGCCGATGACGGCGAGCAGGCTGACGGCGATACCTGCGTAGGCGAAGGAGCGCAGGAAGTACTGCGGGAAGATGAGCAGCGAAGCGAGGGCCACGGCCACCGTGATCCCGGACACGAACACGGTGCGACCCGCCGAGCCCACGGTGGCAGCGACGGCATCCGGCACCGAACGACCCGATCCGAGCTCCTCACGGAACCTGTTGATGATCAGGAGCGCGTAGTCGATTCCAAGTGCGAGCCCCAGACCGGTGACCAGGTTCAACGCGAACACCGACACATCGGTCAGGCGCGAGATCAGGAAGAGCACGAGGAAGGACCCGAGGATCGTCCCGCCGGCTACGAGGAAGGGAAGCCCCGCGGCGACAACGGAGCCGAAGACGAACAGCAGGATCAGGGCCGTGATGGGAATCGCGATGGACTCTGCCCGGGCGAGGTCACCGGTGATGGTGTCGTTGAAGGCATTGCCGATGATCTCGCCGCCGAAGGCGTACACGACGAGTTCGCCCTGCTCACCCCCGACCTGCGCGACGATGTCTGCCGCGAGTTGCTCGCGGTCGACTCCGTCCTCGGCGATCACGAGCGCCTGGCCGGTGCGACCGTCGGTTCCGAGGAGCGACGGCGCGCCTCCGGTCGACCAGTGCCGCTACGTCATCCAGGAGCGCTGTGGCGGCCGCGGCATCCGCATCGACACCTGTCGGCGTCTCGATCGCGAGGATCGCTGCGGGATCCGTCACCCCAAAATCCGCGGCGAGCACGTCGGCTGCGCGGCTGGAGTCGCTGCTGGGGTAGTTGAAGCCCTCGGACTTCATCGCGCCGAACACCTGGACTCCGAAGACGCCGAACATGGCCATCGCGACGAGGTATCCGATGAGGACCGGCCAGCGATGTCGGGCAACCCACGCCCCGAGGCGGGCGAATGCGCCGGCAGGGGGCCGACCCGGCGTAGTATGAACGCTGTTCATATCTGGACTCTGGCAGACGATATGAACGCTGTCAATATTGAATGCGACCCGAGGAGGTGTCGTGGCGCGGAACTACCACCACGGGGCGCTCGCCGAGGCGATGGTCGAGCAGGCCCTGGCCGAGGTGCGCCTGCAGGGAGCCGACCACGTGTCCCTGCGCGGTATCGCCCAGACCCTCGAGGTGTCGCCGAGCGCCGCCTACAACCACTTCGCCGACAAGGACGACCTGCTGCGCGCGGTGGGCTCGTGCGGCCTGGCGGCTCTCGACGAGCGGATGACCCGCGTACTCGCGGCCCATCCGGGCGACACGCCCGAGTCCGCGCGCGCCCGCTTCCACGGGCTGGGTCGCGCGTACCTCGCGTTCGCCATCGATGAGACGCACCTCTTCCAACTCACCTTCGGGCCGCTGTGCGCGGCCGCGGAGATGTCCCCGGACGAGACTGGTCCCTATCTGAAGCTCCTGGCCGCACTCGACGATGTGGATCGGCACGGACTCCTTCGCCCAGGTGTGCGCGAGGGACTCGATCTGACGGTCTGGGCGGCCACGCACGGCATGGCCAGCCTCATCGTCGAGGGCGCGATCCCGCCGGAGGCGGGGGAGATGTTCATCGACTCGCTCGCTCGGCTGATGTTCGTCGACACTTCAGGGAGCTGACCCATGGAACAGGTGCGCGCCGAGATCCTCGACACGGGGGACGAGCGCATCGTCTCCGCGCAGATCGTGATCGATGCACCGCCCGAGGTGATCTTCGACATTCTCATCCAGCCTCGACGCCACTCGGAGATCGACGGATCGCGGACGGTGCAGGGGGTCATCAAGGGGCCCGAGCGACTCGCACTCGGCGATACCTTCAAGGTGCGGATGAGGATCCGCATCAACTACTGGGTGACGAACACGGTGCTGGAGTTCGAGCCGAATCGCCGCATCACCTGGGCGCACCTGCTCGGCAACCGCTGG
>JBIIJX010000268.1:0-2978 GCA_044233495.1 Candidatus Nanopelagicales bacterium | reverse complement strand
CCGGTCGGGGAGGTGCATCCTACGGCCCCCGCGGAGGTGCGTCGCGCCCCGGGCACTGTCCACAGGGTCACCGCCGTGGCTCGGCCGTCCCCCGGCGGCACCGACCCCTGGTGCGTGTGGTGGGCCGCCGGAGACGGTGGCGCCATGGTCGTCACGCCCGTGCTGTCGCTCTCGGTCTACGCGTTCGTGCTGGGGCTGCCCACGGCGGCGCCCGTGTGGCCCGTGGACCCCGTGGCCGTGGTGGCCCGGTTCGACCCCCCGGAGGCACCCTGGGGGTCGGGTCACCGAGGTGTCGACTTCGGCGCCCGCACCGGCCAGGAGGTTCGCTCGATCACCGACGGCATCATCGGCTTCAGCGGTGCCATCGCGGGCAAGCCCGTGGTCACGGTCCTGCTGGCAGACGGCAGGCGGGTCACCTACGAGCCGGTGCACACGTCCAGGACCCCCGGATCACCGGTGGCCGCCGGCGACACGCTGGGCACGGTCGCTGCCCTGGGCGGCCACTGCGGCGGCCTGGCGGGATGCCTGCACGTCGGCCTGCTGCGCGGCGAGACCTACCTCGATCCCCTGGTGCTGGTGCGCAGACCCTCGGTGCTCAAGCCGATCACCGGGACTCCTCGACCTCCGTGACAGCCCGCGGGTGGGCCTGCGCGAAGGTGGCACGCAGGCGCTCGACCGAGACGTGCGTGTAGCGCTGCGTGGTCGCCAGGGTCGCGTGCCCGAGCAGCTCCTGGACGCTGCGCAGGTCGGCCCCTCCCTCGAGCACGTGGGTAGCCGCGGTGTGGCGCAGGGCGTGCGGCGCCACCTCGGGCACTCCTGCCTGGCGGCTCAGGCGATGCACCACGCCGCGCACCGTCCGCGGATCGACCCGACCGCCTCGTGCACCGAGGAAGAGCGCGCGGCCCGACGCCGCGGTGGCGACCTCCGCGCGCCGCGACCACCACTCCTCCAGCGCGACGGAAGCCGGGCCCCCGTAGGGCACGGTGCGTTCACGATCACCCTTGCCCCGGACCCGGAGCGTGCGCTGCATGCGGTCGACGGCGTCCAGGTCGAGTCCGCACAGTTCGGCGACGCGGATGCCCGTGCCGTAGAGCACCTCGACCATGGCGCGATCGCGACAGCTCACGGCCGAGCCGTCGTCGGCGGCGACGGCCGCATGCTCCATGAGGACGACGGCCTCGTCGACGTCGAGCACGGTCGGCAGGACCCTCGCCACCTGCGGGCTCGCCAGGCGCTCCCCCGGATCCGTCGCGATGAGACCGCGGCGCTGGCACCACGACGTGAAGGAGCGTGCCGCCGCAGATCGCCGGGCCAGCGTGGCCCGGGACCGTCCGGCGGCACTCTGGCCCGCGAGCCATGTGCGCAGGTGGGCCAGGGTCAGGGAGCCGACATCGGGAACACCGGCCGTCTCGCAGAACGTGGCGAGCGCACGCAGGTCTCCCGCGTAGGCGCGCACCGTGTGCGCGCTGAACCGGCGCTCGTCGGCCAGGTGGCGGAGGAACCCGGACACGGATTCGTCCCACGTGGCGCGGGATCGGGCGGTGGTGGCGGGCACCGACCCATCGTGACAAGCCGGAAGGTCAGCGGGTGGGAGGCACGCGGGCGCGCCTCCAGCCGCGTTCGCCCTCGGCGAGCCAGCCCCCCGCGGTGAGGAGCGCGGCTGCGGCCAGCACATCGCGGGATGCCATGCCACTGGAGCGCACCAGGCCGGTGATGTCGATCCATCCCCGGCCGGGGATGGCGTCCAGGACCCGCGCCTCGCGGTCGGAAAGGAGATCGCGGTCCGACTCCACCGCGGACGATGCCGCCTCCGAGGGGCTCACCTCGGCCGTGAGATCCGCGGCCGCCAGCACATCCGAGACCTCGGTTGCCAGCATCGCCGTGCCGTCCTGCACCATCCGGTGGCAGCCCGTCGAGGCGGGGGACGTCACCGGCCCGGGAACGGCGAGCACGGGTCGCAGCATGGCGGCTGCCGCGCGTGCCGTCGCCGTGGTTCCCGACCTCTCCGCCGCCTCGACCACGACGGTCGACCGGCCGATGGCCGCGATGAGCCGATTGCGCGTCAGGAAGCGCCGGCGGCGCACCTGCTCACCTGGTGGAACCTCGCTGACGACAGCTCCCTGATCGGCGACGGAGGCGAGCAGTGCGGCATGTGCCCGCGGATAGGGAACGTCGACCCCTCCGGCCATGACGGCCAAGGTCAGGCCGCCAGCCGCGAGGGCACCACGATGCGCGGCCGCGTCGATGCCGAAGGCCGCGCCCGAGACCACCGCCCAGCCCGAGGTCACCAGTTCCATCGACCAGGCTCGGGCGATCGCCTCGCCGTAGGCCGTGCAGGCACGCGCACCCACGATCGAGACCGAGCGGAGGGCCAACAGGCGGAGGTCGGCCGTGCCGACCACCCACAGGGCCATCGGCATCCGTGCGCCCAGGTCGAGCAGTGGGGCAGGCCATTCCGACTCTTCGCGGGTCAGGATGCGCCCCCCGAGGCGGTCGGCCCGGGCGCGCGCCCGATCCACGCAGAAGCCGTCGAGTCGGGCTGCGAGACCCTCGCCGTGGCGGAGGCCGGTGCTCCCGGCCCGGATGCGGTCGACGACCTCCTGCGGCCCCAGGCGGTCGAGGAGCCCACCGATGAGGGCGTCGTCCGGCTCGACCGCGTGGGCCAGGGTGATCCACGCATCCGAGGCGGTCTGTCGGGAGCCGTCCTTGCACGGCATCACGACCACCCCAGGTAGGCACCGCGCAGGGCCAGCGCACCTGCGACGTCGTCACGGCCCGGTGCTCCGGCTGCCCGGAGGTCGGCCAGTGTCCAGGCCATGCGCAGCACGCGGTCCACACCGCGCAGATTCGCTGACCTGCGCTCGAATTCACCGAGCACCTCCGCGCCGTCGGTGGCCGGCGGCCAGCGCCGTCGCAGGTCGCCCGTGGGCACCTGCGAGGTGAGGCGCCACGGGCACCCTGAATCCCGGTGGGCCATG
>JBIIJX010000267.1:0-2981 GCA_044233495.1 Candidatus Nanopelagicales bacterium | reverse complement strand
GGGCTTCACCTTCTACACGCACCCCGAGGTGGAGTTCTACCTCTTCAAGGGCCAGCCCGATGGCAGCGAGGTGCCGACGCCGGTCGACACCTACGGCTACTTCGACAACACCCCGCACGGCATGACGCACGACTTCCGCCGCCAGGCGATCACGATGCTGGAGTCGATGGGGATCTCCGTCGAGTTCAGCCACCACGAGGGTGGCCCCGGTCAGCAGGAGATCGATCTGCGCTATGCCGATGCCCTCACCACCGCCGACAACCTGATGACGTTCCGGCTCGTGGTGCAGGAGGTGGCCCTCGAGCAGGGCGCGTTCGCCTCCTTCATGCCCAAGCCGCTGGTCGACCAGCCGGGCTCCGGCATGCACACGCACCTGTCGCTGTTCGAAGGCGATCGCAACGCCTTCTTCGAGGCCGGGGCCGAGTACCAGTTGTCGAAGGTGGCGCGGTCGTTCATCGCGGGCCTGCTGGTGCATGCCCCGGAACTCACCGCGGTGACGAACCAGTGGGTCAACTCGTACAAGCGGCTCGCCGGTGGAGGAGAGGCGCCGGCGTGGATCTGCTGGGGTCACAACAACCGATCCGCCCTGATCCGTGTGCCGATGTACAAGCCGCTCAAGGGCAACAGCACTCGCGTGGAGTTCCGGTCCCTCGACAGTGCCGCCAATCCCTACCTCGCCTTTGCCGTGCTCCTCGCCGCCGGTCTCAAGGGAATTGAGGAGGGCTACGAGCTTCCCCAGGGTTCCGAGGACGACGTCTGGGCGCTCACCGCATCCGAGCGTCGCGCGCTGGGCATGAGCCCGTTGCCGTCGAGCCTCAACCAGGCGATCATCGCCATGGAGAAGTCGGAGCTCGTGGCCGAGACCCTCGGCGAGCACGTCTTCGAGTTCTTCCTGCGCAACAAGCAGGCCGAGTGGGAGGACTACCGGCGCCAGGTTTCCCAGTGGGAGCTGAAGCGGTACCTGCCCTCCTTGTGACCTCGGATGACGCGCGCGGCGCTGCGGCTCGCTAGATTCGTCGCATGGCTCCACGTCCTCCAGTCGTGCTGTTCATCGAGAACGACGTCACCTGCCCCCCTGCCCTCGTAGGTGAATGGCTGCAGGAGGACGGATTCCAGATCCGCGTGATCGCGGCGGCGGCCGGGGAGGAGGTCCCCTCGACCGTTCCCGACGGTGTCGATGGAGTGTGCGCGCTGGGTGGGGATATCGGCGCCAACGACGAGGACACAGCGCCGTGGCTCAACGCGGAGAAGTCACTCCTGCGCGATGCCGTGGAGCGTGGCGTGCCGGTCCTGGGCCTGTGCCTGGGTGGTCAGCTCCTTGCCGCGGCCATGGGCGGTCGCGTCGAGGTCAACGACGTCACGGAGATCGGGGTGTCCGAGGTGCTGCGCACGATCGATGGCCTGGCCGATCCGGTGATCTCCGCGACCGTGCCGCAGCGGGGCGACACTGTGCCGGTCGCCCAGTGGCACTTGGATCACATTCGCCAGATGCCCGATGGCGCCGTCCTGCTCATGACCAACGATGCGTGCCGGGTCCAGGCCTTTCGGCTGGGTGAGACTGCCTACGGACTGCAGATGCATCCTGAAGTCGACGTGGCGATCTACGAGAGCTGGGTCGACGGAGCTGACGAGGTCGTCCCGCGGACGTCGACGACGGCGAGCCAGTCGCTCGCCGATGTGCGGGAGCGCGCGGCGGATCTCGTCGCAGCGTGGCGTCCGGCGATTCGCGCGTGGGGAAGCCTTGTGTGGACTCGTGCGCGCGCGCTGTCGACGCTCGAGCCATGAGCGACCGTCTGGCCACGGACACCGGAAGGCTAATCCGTGCTGGTTTCGCCGACCTCGACCGCTGCCGCCGCCTCCTGGATGCTGAGCCGCTGCAGCCCCTCCTCCTGGCAGACGTCGAAGGGGACGTGATCGACGATCTGGCATCGGCAGCCGATCCAGATCAGGCGCTGCTGCTGCTCGTGCGCATCCTCGAGGCGTGCGACGACCAGCAGCGCAGGCGGCTGACCTTCACCCTCAGCGCGGATGGGGACATGCGTCGACGTCTGATCGACGTTATCGGGATGTCCGTGGCCCTGGGGGAGTATCTCGAGCGCCACCCGGACGAGTGGGAGGTGCTCGCGGACGCCGAGAGCCTGAGCCACGCGCCGAAGGCCAGCACCAGTCGGAGCCTCCTGCTGCGCGCCGTCGGTGCCGATCCCGCTGCGCTCCTGCCCGTCGCCTCCGGTCATGACGAGACCGTGCTCGATGCCCTGCGCGTCGTCTACCGCCGCATCCTGCTGGGTATCGCCGCTCGCGACCTCAGCGGAGTCGCGCCCATGGAGGTCGTCGCGCGCTGGCTAGCCGACCTCGCGGATGCCGTCCTGGAGGCGGCACTCGCGGTGGCCCGCGCGGAGGTGGGCTCCGAGGAGGGCATCTGCCGCTTCTCCGTCATCGGAATGGGCAAGTGCGGGGCGGGCGAGCTGAACTACGTGAGCGACGTCGACGTCATCTTCGTGGCGGAGCCGGATGAGGGCTCGGATGAGGACGATGCACTGCGGCTGGCCACGCGCCTGGCCAGCGCCCTCATGCGGGCCTGCAGCGCCGTGACCCCCGAGGGTGCGATCTGGGAGGTCGACCCGAACCTGCGACCCGAGGGCAAGCAGGGGGCACTGGTGCGCACCGTCGCCTCCCACCTGGGCTACTACGGCCGTTGGGCGCAGACCTGGGAGTTCCAGGCCCTGCTGAAGGCCAGGCCCGTGGCCGGGGACCCGGAACTGGGGGCGGAGTACGTCGATGCCGTGCGTCCGTTCGTCTGGAGTGCGGCGGACCATCCGACGTTCGTCGAGGATGCGCAGGCCATGCGCCGACGTGTGGAGAGCCACATCCCGGCCCGGCTGGCAGAGCGTGAGCTCAAGCTCGGGCCCGGTGGCCTCCGTGACGTCGAGTTCTCCGTCCAGCTCCTGCAACTGGTCCACGGGCGCAGCGACGTGATGCTG
>JBIIJX010000265.1:0-3010 GCA_044233495.1 Candidatus Nanopelagicales bacterium | reverse complement strand
ACTCTCGGCGTCGTCATCGGAGTCCTCGTCCGGGCCGACCCGGCGGATCTCGGTGCCCGATGACATGCGATGCCAGCTGTAGTCGCCGTGCGCGATGTCGCTCTTCGGCGCGATGTCACTCGTCGGCTCGATGTCACTCTTCGGTTGCGGCTCCGGATCGCCCTCCTGCCACAGGTTCAGGCTCTTTCGGCCCTGCATCCCGAGGTCCGGTTCCGCAGCCGCCTCCGACGGCGGCAACAGGGGGCCCTTGCGCAGCGATCGGTAGATGCCGACGTCGTCCCGCCTGATCAGCGGGTCATGCACCCCGGCATCCGTGGCGTTGGCACGTGCACCGCCGAGGGTGTTCGCCAGACCAGCTTTGCGCAGTTCGCGGTACCGCTCGTCAACGGCATCGCTGTCATCGTCGGAGAGATTCTCCTGATCCTGGATGAGCGGAGCCATGAAGTGCATGTAGTTGCGCAGCCGGTTGTTCGTCCGCATTGCCGGGCGGACGGTCGAGCGAAGGAAGGCGTTCTCCTCGTCATGCTGCGCCGCAGCCCGGCGTTCGGCCGGGTGCTCGCCCGGGGCGTAGTGACTGTTGACGTCACCGATGTCACGACCGAGGTCGGCGAAGGGCTTGCGGGCAGGTGCCTCGTCGAAGTCAGTCATCCGTGATCAACTCGAGGGCGGTGCAGCTCAGGCCTGCTTCGCGGCGATCCTGCGGATCACCGGGCAGGCAGAAGGAGGTCGTCGCTGACGCGTCGAAGACGAGCGCCGAGACCCCCGTGATACCGGCGGCGGTGAGGTCCGAGCCGGCGGCGTCACGCGCTGCCGAGGGCCGCGCGGCATCGCCTTGACCGTCGCCGAGGCGATGTCACTCCCGCCGCCGAGCATGAGGACGGACTGCGGAGTGCAGTGAGCGTCCTTCATGGGGAAAGTCTCGCACGCCGGCTGCCCGGCCACCGTGAATCGCCCCTACGACGGGTATCTGATCACGACAGTGGTCGCCCTGGTCGTCGGGAGCGTGGCCTGGGTCATGATCATCGACCGTGGCGGCGATCGTCTATGAGGCGTTCCGGGCCAGTCTGGCTGCTGATCCCACGAGCTTCGACGAGATCTGCGAGCTCTGCGCGAGCAGTCCCAAGAAGGTCTGCGCCTGACGTGGGGCGGGGTCACGTGAGTCGCGGTTGAGCCGTCCGGTGGAGGCCACTGAACCACTGTCTGGGCAGCGACCGCGGTGTCATGCGTGCTCGCAAGAGCAGTGATGCGGCGTCATTGATGGCCGACTCGGATTCCGCAGAGCCGATGGCCGTGGCTCCGTAGCGCAGTTGGTTACGGCTGTTGCGCAGGATGTCGAACCCCTCGGAAGCCTTCTCCTGATCGGTGCGAAGACAGATGGCCACGAGGAACAGCCCGACGGTCGCGTGCTGGCCGGGACCGGACGCGGTTCGCAGGCCGTGGGCGGCCAGGAGCCCCACGCTGCTCGGTGCCGGGCTTGAGCGTTGCCGCAGGGATACTGCCCAGCGCCGATCTCTTGACGTGTTCGGCGCTGAACTCGATAGGGTCAGGCATGAGTGAAACCCCTAAGGACGATGCGGTCACGCCAGAACAGGGTGAGCTGACGGATGACGAGGTGGCCGAGGCGAGTGGCGGCGTCGACCCGGCAGGCCTGGACTTCAGCAACGGTGACCTTCGCAGTTCGATGACGGGCTACAGGCCACCGCCCCCGAATCGGTTCCGCTGAGTCGACACGGATACGTCCAGGCCTCTGGGTGCCCTCGGCGTGAGCGGCCTGAACATCCTCAGTCGGCTCCGACGCCTGGGTGATCGAATGTGGCGGCGCGGGAGCGCGAACGTCGTTTCTGGATGTCTTGTCAGGTGCGTCTGCTTCTCACGTGAGTGCGGTCGTACGTCCACGTCGAACTGGGGATTCCGGGTGAGGGGTATTCGGCTAGGCGCAGCAACTGTCCTGATCATCGGTCTCACCGGATTCGCAGGGCTCATCGTCCCTGCCCACGCGGTGCAGCCTTCGGACACGGGCAAGCGTGACGCCGTGGCCGAGCTCGTCATTCAGTCACTCGAGGCTTCTCTGGCCGCCGATCCCAAGGGCTTTGAGGTCATCTGTTGGGTGTACGGGAGGAGTCCCGTGGCAGCGATCTTCGGGTTCATGATGCAGAAGGACATCAAGGATGGAATCCGACAGCTCGGTGCCTCGAAGGAGGATGCGCGCGCCGGCATCAAGATCGCACTCAAGAAGGCCTGCTATGGCTACAAGAAGGCAGGCGGCACGGGATGAGGCCACGGCGTCACTGGGCTCCCCTGGGAGTGCTTGCCGTCTCCGCCTTGGTACTGAGTGCGTGCAGCTCGGGATCTTCAGGGTCCGCAACGCCGGCCGTGGCACCGGTGAGTCTGCGCCAGCTGAGACGGCTGAGGACGCAGCAGCGGAGTCCGATGCGGACTACATGCTCGGTGATACCGGGCCGGGCGGAGGGATCGTCTTCTAAGACGCGGGCTCGATGCAGTCGTGGGGCAGGTTCCTGGAGGCGGGGCCCCTGCTGGGTCAAGAGCAGTGGTGTGGGGACGACCCGGACGTGGACGTTGCGGGAACGAAGGACGCGATAGGGGCGGGTGCGGCGAACACCGAGTTGATGGCTGCCGCATGTGTGTCCGACGCTGCGAGAACCGTCATCGACTATGACGGTGGCGGGAAGACCGACTGGTTTCTGCCCGCCGCGGCTTGCTCCACCGGTCGAGGTGGCGATGGCGTTGCTCTCTGCGGGCAGCCAACGTCGGCAGTCTGATTCGCACACGCGTCGCGTCGCGAACGGGTGATCAGTCATGGCGCTTGGTGAGGAAGACAAGTTCCGTCAGGCCCGCACAGCGCGGCAGGGCTCGGGTAACGTGCAGGCGTGGTGAATGTCAGTCGAAGGCAGGTGCTCCTCGGAGGCCTGGCACTGGGCGTCACTTCATCGATCGGGCTGTCTTCGCCGGCTCTGGCCCGCAGCAGCAAGTGGCGGGATCTCGACCGGGT
>JBIIJX010000053.1:0-12252 GCA_044233495.1 Candidatus Nanopelagicales bacterium | reverse complement strand
GCATTCCGGCACCGCGCTACTTCGATGCCACCGGCGAGTACATGGGATGCCCCTGCATCATCTCCGAGGCCATTGACTCCACATCCATGCAGAAGTTCCTGGACACCGGCCCCGACCTCGACAAGGCACGCGAGGATTTCGTCGCCATCATGGCCTCGGCGCACAACACGCCTCTCGACAGCATCGACGAGAGCATCGAGCGGCCCGACGGCTGGCGCGAGCACATTGACGATGTCATCGCCAACTTCGAGCGGATGCTCGATGCCGCCGGCGAGGACGACCCGATCCTGCGCTACGCACTGAAGAAGATCCGGATGAACATCCCGCCGGAGGTGCCGATGACGCTCGTGCACGGCGACCTGCAGCCCGGCAACTTCCTGCTCTCGGAGGGCACCGACCCGTACATCATCGACTGGGAGTTCTCCCGGATCGGCGATCCACGCCTCGACATCGGCTACTACCTGCAGATCCCGATGCCTCCGCACCTCTACCACCCGGATCCCGAGGCCTTTCTCGCCCGATATCGCGAGCTGACGGGCCTCAGCGAGGAGCAGATCAACCCGGCGATCGCCCGCTACTTCCTGCTTCTGGGGACGAGCCACCTGATGCTCGACATCATCCGCGGATCGGAGGATGTCGCACAGGGTCATCACCGCGGAGTCATGGGCACGTTCCTGATGACCGCCTACGCGCACTTCCATCGGCTCTACCTCGACTACGCCCTCGAACTCCCCTACAACGCGGAGGCCTCCCGATGATCACTCGTCCGTCCACCTCACGGGTCCTCGAGGACGTCGTCGAGGAGCTCACCCGCGACATCCTGCCCAGCCTCACCGATCCGGCCCAGCAGATTCGCCTGCACATGCTGATGATCGTCCTGAACGACTGCGCCAACGCCAGCGAGCGGGAGATCGCCGTCATGCGCGAGGAGATCCCCGTCTACCTCGACTTCGCCGCCGATGTGGCCGCCGCAACCGGTGACGCCTCGGTCGCCGCAGCCGTGGAGGCCGGTCGCATGGGCGACTCCCTCGTCCTCTCCGACGTCATCGACGACTACCAGCGGGCGAGCCGAGCCTTCTCCACGGCCATGGATCTGGTGATGGACGCCGTGAACCGGCCGTTCATTGTCCGCGGCGAGGACATCCTGCGCGTGCGCATGGACAACGAGCGGGCGATCCTCAGCGGCGTGTCCGCCGTCGGACGTTCAGCCAGCTGACGCGGCCGCCCGCTCGCCGGCCCTGGCTGATCAGTCGACGGGGTAGAACTTGGCCGCCCGGTCGGAGAGGACTTCCTTGCCCGCATCCATCACGATGACGGCCCCGTTCATGAACCGACCTTCGTCGCTGCCCAGCCAGACGGCCGCATTGGCCATGTCCTCAGGACGCGGCGCCCTCCCTCCCGGGTACTTCGACGACAGGCGCTCATAGGCCGCGTCGAGATCGTCCTTGCCACCGGCAACAAGCCCCGCCGTCAGGGAGGACAGCGTCGCCCCGGGGCAGATCACGTTGACGCGGATGCCATGCGGGGCCGCCTCGACGGCGACGGACTTGCTCAGGCCGATGACCCCGTGCTTGGCCGCCGTGTAGACGTGAGGACCGAGGCCGCCCTGGACGCCCGCTGTGCTCGAGGTGTTGATGATGACGCCGTGGCCCTGCTCCTTCATGACGGCCATGGCGTGCTTGGTGCCGAGGAAGACGCTGGTGAGAAGGATGCTCATCGTCCGCTCGTAGTCCGCCAGGGCAGTGCCGGCGATCGGGCCCATCGCCCCGACCACCCCGGCATTGTTGATCATGATGTCGAGGGAGCCGAACGCCGACTGGCACGCCATGATCGCTGCAACGATGTCGTCCTCGGAGGTGACATCGGTGCGGAGGAAGACCGCCGCGTCCCCTAGTTCATCGGCCACCCGCTCGCCGGCCTCGACATCGACGTCCGCGATGACACAGCGGGCACCCTCGGCGACGTAGCGCCGCACGATGCCCTCGCCGATGCCGCGAGCGCCACCGGTGACGACGGCGGCCTTGCCCTGCATGCGTTCCATCAGTGGCCGTCGCTGATGGACAGGCGCTGCATCATCGTGAGTGTCGACTCATCACGACCGACGGCACCGGCCGCCACGATGACGCGGGTGCTCATCTTCCAGCCCTCGACGCTCTTGGACCATGTGTCGATGTAGCGCCCGTGCAGAGTCCACTCCTTGCCATCGGCACCACGGTGCCAGGCCGTGATGAGGCTCTCCGCCTCTGCATCGTCGGTTCCCGTGAAGGTGATGGAGATATTGGTGACTGCATGCGACGTCTGGGCATAGCGGGTGTAGGCGTTCTTCCACGCCTCGCGCAGGCCCTCATGACCCTCGATCCACTTGCCGCTGAAGTTCACCCGGGCATCGGGGTGGAAGCAGGTCAGCTGGGTCGGGATGTCCGCCATGTCTGCTGCCTTCGCGTAGCGGAACATCATCTGCTCGATGTCGTGCCGATCCGGCAGGCGGAGTCCGTCGACGCGGTAGCTGGTCATGGTGCCTCTCCTTCGGTGGGGTCGACCCTGAGGTGGGATCGAGCGCGTTCTAGGACTCGCGGCTCGCAGCGAGGACACCGGCCAGGCCCTCGGCGATCTGCCGGGCGCTGAGCATGGGGTCCTGGTCCTTGAGCGTGGTGTTGATGACCTCGATACTCCACGTGGCGTCGGGACGGTGCCGGTCCCGCTCGTGCACCAGGCCGACGAGGTCGAACTCGCCGTCGCCGGGAACTCGGCGGTTGATCAGGCAGTCCTCGCGGAGGTCGTCCGGGTACTGGCACTCGATCGTGCCGTCGTTGAACTGGACGGTCGAGATGTACGGCCAGAGGTCATCGAGGTGCGACAGCGGCAGCTCGTTTCGGTACAGGTGCCACACGTCCATGCACATCGACACGTTTGGTCGGTCGGCACGTCGAATGATGTCTGCGGCGTCGGCCGGGGTGCGCATGTTCGTGAAAGGCAGCGGCTCGAGCACCACCTCGACCCCCCAGGGTGCGAATCGGTCGGCCACCTGGGCCACCCGTGCCGCGGCTTCGTCGAGGGTGCCCTCGTAGGGCCCGACAGACTGCAGGCGTGCCGGACGCAGATGCTCCGCGAGCATGGCTGCGAGGTCCTCCCGCGGGTCAGGCTCAGGCCCCATCACCCGGACCGCCTCCAGCTCGGCCACCGAGACGCCGTGCTCAGCGAGGGTGGCGTCGAGCTCGTCGAGGGTGTGCCCCTCCGCGAGCCACCCCTCCATCCAGCGCAGACTCAGGCCGATGTCGGAGAATCCCGCCTCACGCGCCGCACGGCAGCGAACATCGAGCGGGACGTCCGCGATGCAGTTGAACGAGAAGGTGAAGTCCGAGACGGCCGGCGCCGACTCACCCACCGGCGAGATCACGTGCGATGCCCTCGTCGATCAGGCGCTGCACCTGGTTGTGGAACTTCGGGATCTTGCATTCACGGTCGTTGAAGAAGTTCTCCTTGTAGTACGACGACCGCGACGCGGCGGAGATGTCCTCCCAGGTCCAGACGTCCTCGCCGACCACGATCTTCAGGTGGTCCCAGTGCCGCTGGGTGCGCGCGAGGTAGTCCGGGTCGTCCGTCTTGTACCAGAGTTCCCACGTCTCGAAGCGAGTCTTGTTGTGGGAGATGGGCACCGAACGGAACAACTGAAGGTGCTCGGGATTGTTGTTGAACACACCCGTGGGGAAGATCGTGTAATGGCAGATGGCCACGGACTGGTGGTCGGGATTCTCCTTCAGCTTGGGCAATGCACCCTTGAGTGGCACCACCATCATCGAGTGCCGGTCGAACTCGAAGATGCGCATCTCGCGGCCGTCCTTGACGTCCTGCGGTGGGATGTGGTGCAGCGCCGGTGCGTGGTAGAACTCATTGAACGCGTCGACGACGACCTTCCAGTTGACGTCGACGTACCAGGTGAGCTTCTCCTTGAGGAACATGTCCTCCATGCGATAGGCGCCGAGGTCTACGAGGATGTCCTCACCCAGCCACTCATCGAGCGGTGGCGCGACACCTGGACCGGCGAGGACGCCCCACACCCAGCCGCCCCACTCCGCGAGCTCGACCTGGTGGGCCTGGAGCCCGGCAAGCTTGTCCTGGTCGAAGTCCTCACGGTCCGGCACGCCGACGACCTTGCCGTCGAAGTCGTAGACCCAGTCGTGCCACGGGCACTTGAAGCGTCGTGCGCACTCGCCTGAGTCGCGAACGATGCGCGCGCCGCGGTGGAGGCACACATTGTGGAAGCCGCCGAGGGAGCCGTCCTTCTTGCGGGTGATGACGACGGTCTCGCCGTGCCCCTCCCACACGACGTGATCGCCCGTCTCCTTGAGCTGCTCGGAACGGCACATGATCTGCCAGCTGGGGTTGAGCACGTACTTGCGCTCGAGCTCGAAGCGCTCCGGGTCGGTGTACCAGGAGGACGGGACCGTCTCTGACTTGCCCGGCGTGTTGGGGATCTCCGGGGCGAAACGCAGCGGTCCGTCGCCACGGGTGGGCGGGACGAAGGGAGTCGTCATGGGGATCCTCTCGGGCAGGTCCTTCGGATTCCCCTAACCGTACACTTGTCTAGACGAATTTTTCAAGGGTCTGCGGGCCCGGTCGACCTCAGATGTCGAGGACGAGGCGGTCGCCCCGGCACCGGGACACGCAGGGCATCATGTAGACCCCCTCCTCGCGGTCCTCCTCCGACAGCAGGGAATCGCGGTGGACGATCTCACCCGAGATCACCTTGGTCTCGCAGGTGCCGCAGACCCCCTCGGCGCACGAGGTCATGATCGGCACGCCGTTGCCCTGCAGGACCTCGACGATGCTGGTCCCGGCCGGCACGGTGAACTCTGCGCCCGTGCTGTTGACCACGACGGTGAACTCGTGATCGCCGCCGTCCCCGTCAGTCTCGATCACCTTCGCCGAGAAGCGCTCCACGTGCGGAGCGGGACGCCCGAGCTTGGCGCACATCGCCTCGACGGCGTCGATCAGCGGACCGGGCCCGCAGCAGTACACGGCTGTCTCCGGGGACGCTTCAGACAGCATCTGCTCGAGTGGAAGCAGCCCCTTCTCGTCCTCCGGCCAGATGTGCGCGCCGAGGGACTCGAGGCGGTCGCGAAACGCCATTGACGCGCGAGTGCGGCCGCCGTACCAGAAGGTCCAGGGCACGCCCTTGTCGAAGATGACCTCCCCGAGCATCGGCACCATCGGCGTCACGCCAATACCGCCGGCGATGAACAGGTACGACGGAGCGTCGACGAGGGGGAAGTGGTTGCGCGGGCCGCGGGTCTTGACCGCGTCACCCACAGCGATGTGATCGTGGACGTAGGAGGAACCACCACGGCTCTCCGGCTCACGCAGGATCGCAATACGCCAGGTATCAGCCTGGTAGTGACTGCACAGGGAGTACTGCCGCTCGACACCGTTTTCCAGGTGGAGGTCGATGTGCGCGCCCGGATCCCAGGCTGGGAGCTTCTCGCCGTTCGGGGCCGCAAGCCGAATGCTCACCACGCCATCAGCCTCGTCGACACGCTCGATCACAACGAGATCGCGGTAGTCCTCGTACACGTACGCCATGGCAACACCGTAACGGCTGACAGTGGCGCCCGCCGACCCGAAGGTCGCCGGGCGCCAGCCAGACCGCGCACCCTTCGGCTAGAAGGGCGCCGACCCGCCGTCGACGTTGTAGGTAGCGCCGGTCATGCCGCTGCCGAGGGGACCGGCCAGCAGCAGTGCCATGCCGGCCACCTGCTCGACGGTCTGCAGTTCCTTGGTCAGGCAGTCGTCCGCGAAGGCCTGCAGGAAGGCCTCGTAGGTGATGCCGGAGGCTGCCGCCACCTGGGCACCGGCGTCCTTCATCAGTTCCGTCTCGATCGGTCCCGGGCAGATCGCGTTGCAGGTCACACCCGTGGTGCCGTACTCGAAGGCGGTCGCCTTGGTCAGGCCGACCATGGCGTGCTTGCCGGCGATGTAGTGGGACACCGCAGCCTTCGAGGCGATCTTGCCCTCGATGGACGCGATGTTGATGATGCGTCCGTAGCTCTGGGGGAGCATGTACTTCAGTGCCGCGCGCGTGCCCCAGAATGCCGAGGAGGCATTCCAGATCAGGCCCTTCTCCCAGGCCTCGTCGCTGAGATCGCCGATGAGCGCCCAGCCGTCCGAGCCGCCTGCGCAGTTGACCATGATGTCGACGGTTCCGTACTTGGCCGCAGCCGAGTCGACGAGGTTGTCGATGCTCGTGCGGACGAGAGCGTCGGTCTCGATGAAGGTGGCTCGGTCGCCGGCGTTGAGCCGGTCGAGGGCGTGCTTGCCCTTCTCAGCCGAGCGGTTGCCGAGCACAACGGACGCCCCCTCGGCGACGAAGGCCTGGGCGATGCCGAAGCCGATCCCGGTGCTGCCGGCAGTGATGACTGCGACCTTGCCGTCCAGTGAACCCATGTGCTCTCCCACGTCTCGATGGCGGTCGGATCACCGCCGTGCCGGTATTCCACCCAAGATCGATCGACTCGTCAATGGAAATCGGAAAATAGGTCGTCCACGCGTTTTCCCAGGGACTCTGCGCCGCCGGCGTCACGCCTCTTTCGGCAGCGCATAGCCGGGCTGGTGGTTCTCCTTCATCAGCCGGTTGATCGTCTGATGCACGTACTGCACCCCGGGCTCGTTACGACCGTAGAGCTGCGTCGTGCCCCCGACATTCAGGACGCCCTTCTGCACGCCGTACCCGGTGATGTAGTCCTCCTCGTACGTCACGTCGTAGAAGAAGTCCGCGAACGTCTCGAGGTCGGGCCGGTTCTCGTCGGTGATCGGCTTGCGGGTCAGCACGCGCTGCTCGGACATCGACTCGTTCACCTTCGTGGTGGGCAGCACCAGCGAGCATGTCATGCGCTCGCGGAAGGCTCCCGCGAAGGACATGCCCGGGAAGATCCAGATGATGGCGCCGACATTGGCCGACGGATCGAGCTCCTCGACGTCCTTGCCCTCCTTGAGGCTGTTCTCGAGGTTGCGCAGGGCGAAGCCGACCCGCTCGTGCGGACCGAAACCGTCGAAGATGGCCGTATTCGAGAGGTTGGTCTTGAACACGGTGTTCGGGTGCAGCGAGGCGAAGTGGTAGCCCTCGAGGTAGCCCTCGATCGTGACCTTCCAGTTCGGGCCGGGCATCTGGCGAGAGGAGTACAGATGCAGCTCCTCGAGTTTCAGCCCCTCGAGGATCGGCTTGAAGTCGCCGAGCCAGGAGTCGATGTCGATCTCCAGCCCGGGAGTCAGGCAGACGAAGATGATCCCGGCGGCCTCGACCACGGGCAGCTGGATCAGATTGCGCTCGGACTTGTCGAAGTCGCCGAAGGTCGACTCGCCGTAGATGCCGCGCAACTGGCCGTCCATCCCGTACGACCACGCGTGGTAGGGGCAGGTGAGGGCACGTGACTCGCCGTGGCCCTGCGCGCAGATGAGCGCACCGCGGTGACGGCACACGTTGAGCATGGCGTGCACCTCGCCCTTGGCATCACGGGTGATGACGACGGGGACACCCACGGCTTCGAGTGACTTGTAGGTGTTCTTGCCCGGGAGCTCACACGACAGGGCGAGCGGGAGCGGGATCCGCTTGAACAGGGTCTCTACCTCTGCGCGGAAGAGCTCCTCGTCGGCGTAGTTCTCGACCGGCTCCTGCCAGTTGCCCTCGAACTGGTCGGTGGTCTGGTTCCGCACGTGCTCCGCGAGCCGGCGCATCATGTCCATGGCCGCCTCGCGGGCCGCGCCGTCGAGGACGGAACTGGCGATGTACTCGGGCACGACCTCCGGCTTGAGCTGTTCGGCGACGTCGGCCACGGCACTACTCCTCAGAGGTCGCAATGGGCGCACGCGTGCGCCTCAGTTGTCTAGACAACTATGGACGTCGGACGCCACTCTGTCAACGCACCGGGCGAGCCCGACGGCCACGGGGTCACAGCAGGAACAGCGAGGTGAGAAGGGGTGCCACGAGGAGCGCCGGCAGGAGGTCGCCCACGGGTACCTGGCGGATGTTGAGCAGTCGCAGTCCTATGCCCAGCAGGAGGATGCCCCCGGTTGCCGTGATCGACGCGATCAGTGCCTCGGGCAGCAGGGTGCCGGCCGCCACGCCCACGATCGTCAGCAGGCCCTGCCAGATCCCGACGGGAACTGCCGAGAAGGCCACACCCCATCCGAGTGATGCGGCGAAAGCCAGCGCCGCGAAGAGGTCGAGCGAGGACTTCAGCGTCAGTTGCTCGATCCCGTTTCCGAGACCGTCGTTCAGCGATCCGAGGATCGCCAGTGGGCCGATGCCGAAGAGGAGCGACGACGTCACGAATCCCTCGAGGAACCGCTCCCGCGCCTCTGACGAGGAGTCACGGGACAGCCTGCGCTGGAGCCACCCTCCGAACGACTCGAGGCGAGCCTCGATCCGAAGCAGCGAACCTGCCACGCCACCGATGACTACCGCTCCGAGGACGACGAGCAGGGTCCAACTCGAGCCGACTACCGCGACGAAGTCTGTGTCCGTGATCGCGACGACGTTGAGTGCACCGATCACCATCGTGATGAGCCCGAGAGCGTCGGTGACCGTCGATCGCGTGCGCTCGGGGAGGCGGTGTCCGATGAGCACGCCAGCCGTCGCACCGACCACGATTGCCAGCACGTTGATGAGCGTTCCCAGACCGATCACGTGCAGACCCTAGTGACCGTGAACCATCACGGTGGGCAGTGGCCGCTCGCAGTGAAGGGCGGGTCAGCCGCCGGGCATGTTGTCCTGGTGCCGGGCATCGGCGACCACGGGCTCGTTGATGCTCATCAGCACGAACCGGAAGCCGCTGTCCGTCGGCCACACCTGCACGCGAGAGATCGACGCGTACCCCGGATTGAAGAAGAACAGACGGGGCGAGTCCACCACGTGGGCGAGGAGGGAGTTGGACGCTCCCCCGTGGCTCACCGCCACGACGCGCTCGCCGGGATGCGCGAGCCCGATGCGACCGACGGTCGACACCATCGCCTCCCGGAGCTCCTCGGCGTTGTGCGCGGGGAGGAACCCCTCCTCGAACCGGCCCTCGACGAACGCCTTCGTTCGTGCTCCGTCGACCATGTTCTCCGTGCCGGTGTAGTGCGTGGCATTGGACTGCCACTCCCGCAGTCCTTCGTCGATGCGCAACTCGAGTCCGCGAGCCCGAGCCAGCGGCACCGCCGTCTCGACGGCACGCTTGAGGTGACTGGAGTAGACCGCGTCGATGCGCACCCCGTCGAGGTGGTGCACGAGTCGCTCAGCCTGCGCGCGACCCTCGTCCCCGAGCCCGGGATCCAGTGTGCCGTCTGGCTGGGGCAGGGCATGGCGCACCAGGACGATCTCGCACGCGGCATTCATGTCGGCGTTGACCTGGTCCGTCGGTCAGACCGCGTGTCCGAAGCCGTCGATCTCGTCAGCGGACGGGAACTGCAGGCTGACCATCTCGAAGTACTCCATCAGGCCGTGGTGGCCCAGTTCACGGCCCACACCCGACGTCTTGAATCCGCCGAACGGAGCCCGGGCGTTGAAACGGCCGCCGTTGACGGCGACCTGGCCGGTGCGCAGACGGCGCGCGATGCCGACCGCGGTGGGGATGTCGGCGGCGTACACCGACCCGGACAGGCCGAACTCGCTGTCATTGGCAATGGCGATGCCGTTCTCCACTGCACCCTCGTACGACAGGATCGACAGCACCGGGCCGAAGATCTCCTCCTGCACGATCGTGGCGCTGGGATCGAGCCGACTGAAGACGGTCGGCCTGATGAAGTAGCCGCGGTCGAGACCCGGCACCGGCCCCGGGCCGCCAGCGATCAGCGTGCCCTCATTCATGCCGATCTCGATGTACTTGGCGACCGTGCGGAACTGCGCCGCCGAGGCCACGGGCCCGAGAGTCGTCGCCGGATCGAGCGGGTCGCCAATGACCATCGCGTTCACCAGAGCGGCCGCCCGCTCCTCTACCTCGGCCAGCAGGGCCCGGGGGACGATGAGCCGGGTCGTGGCAGAGCAGGTCTGTCCGTTGTTCACGAAGCAGCTGCGTACCGCAGCGTCCATCGCGGCATCGAGGTCGGCGCCCTCGGCAATCAGGAAGGCCGACTTGCCACCCAGTTCAAGGGCGACCTTCTTGATGGTGCCCGCCGCCGCGTGTGCCACTTGGACGCCCGCGCCGGTGGAACCGGTGAGGCTGACCATGTCGACCTGCGGATGAGATGCCAGGAGGTCGCCCACGAGGGCACCGCGGCCGGACACGAGGTTGAAGACGCCGTCGGGCAGACCCAGTTCGTCGATGATCTCGGCGAGGGCGAACGTCGCGAGCGGGGCGACGCTGCTCGGCTTGACGACCACGGGGCACCCCGCCGCGAGAGCCGGTCCGACCTTGGCCGCCAGCTGATAGAGGGGGTAGTTCCAGGGAGTGATCGCCCCGACCACACCCGCCGGCACCCGGATGACGACGGAGTGGCCGATCCGCTCCTCGGACGGCATCTCACGAGCCGCCTCCGCGATCGTCTCGAAGACGGACACCGCGAGTCCCACTTGCACACGTGCAGACAGGGTGATGGGGGTACCCACCTCCTGAGCCATGATCCGGCCGAGCTCCTCGTCGCGGGCCTTGAGACCCGCGGCGATTGCCGTGACGACGTCGGCGCGCTCGGAGATCGGCACACCGGCCCAGGCATCGAATGATCGCCGAGCTGCCAGGATGGCGCGCTCGGCATCGATCGCATCGCCGGCGGGGACCGTGCCGATGGCCTCACCCGTCGCCGCCTCGTCGACCGTGATGACGTCACTCGACTCTGGAGTCATCCACTGCCCGTCGATGTACAGATCACGGCGCTCGATCACGATTCCTCCAGGTCAGGCATGCGGTCGGTGGGCACGAGCAGTCGCGCTCGCAGGGTCTCGACGGTGCGCTCGGGAACATCCAGAGTCAGCACCCAGTCATGGAGGCTGCCGAACTCCGCCGTGACCCTGGCAAGGAACAGCTCCATGGCGCCACGCGGGGCACGCAGCAGCTCCTCGGACTGGTTCATCATGGGGTGGCTCTCGAAGTCCTCGCGCGTGCGGAGCCACTCGACGAGGGCGACGACCTCGTCGCCGCTCAGCGCGAAGTCGTCGGCAATGTCATCGTCATTCACGCCGAGCAGCGACAGCAGCACGGCCGCCACGAAGCCCGTTCGGTCCTTCCCCGCCATGCAGAAGAAGACAGCAGGCAGGGCCCCGGGTTCGGCGAGCTGCTCGACGATCGAGCGGACGGTGTCGCGACCAAGCTCGAGCATGACCTCGTAGACCCACGCGAGATGCTCGGCGGCATCACCGTCACGTCGCTGATCCTCGCGCCCGCGCCGCCAGGTCTCCGGCAGAACCGGCGCGTGCATCGCGTCCTCGATGAAGTCCGGCAGGGGGAAGGCATCGACCTCCGTCTGGTAGCGCAGGTCGATGACGGACGCCGCGCCGAATGCGCGCCACGCCTCCTCGTCGGTCAGACGGTGCAGGCTCGACGCCCTGAACAGCATCCCCGCGCGCACGAGGCGACCGTCTGCACCGGGATAGCCGCCCAGGTCGCGCACGTTGTAGACACCGCCAAGGTCGACCCGCCGATCGAGGTCCATGGTCATCCGGGATATCCCGGGTGCTCACGCGAGAAGTCCGGAAGCTCCGCGACGCCGCTGGCGCGCCCGGGCCAGCGCTTGCGCTCACGCTGCTGCAGGCCCCCGGACGAGCGGTCCTCGACGGTCATCCCGTAGAGGCTCAGGACCGTGCGCCGGGCGAAACGCCAGCGGCCGTCCTCCCTGCGGTAGTCGTCGAGGTAGCGGATGGAGGTGACGATGGTGGTGGCGTCGTTGCCGAGCTCCGCGTAGCCGATCACGGTGCCACGAGCATGATCGTCGTCGATGAGCTCCACTGCATGCCCGTGCGGGTCGTGCCACGTCCAGGTGAACGGGGCATGCTTGCTCCGGAAGTTGTCGACCACTGCTTCACGACCCGTCGTGGTGCTGTGCGGAGAGCCGAATACGCCGTCGGTCGTGAACAGCTCGCCGAGCGCTTCCCATTGGGCATCGTCGAGGAGGGTGGCGTACATGACGACCAGGTCGTTGATGGCGAGCCGGTCCTCCAGCCGCTGCACGCGCTGCTCGAGGCCCTCGCTCACCAGTCGATAGTACTGGAGACGGTATAAAGAAACTAGCCGGAGGGCAGGCCTTGCCGCGTCACCGCGCTCACGCCCGATACCGTCCGCTCCATGG
>JBIIJX010000044.1:0-13459 GCA_044233495.1 Candidatus Nanopelagicales bacterium | reverse complement strand
CTCTGGGCGCTCTGGACCTCAAGCTCCGGCGGCAGATGCAGATCGAGCTCAAGCGCATCCAGGTCGACGTGGGCACGACCTTCGTGCACGTCACCCACGACCAGGAGGAGGCCATGACGATGGCTGACACCGTGGCCGTGATGAATGCCGGTCGCATCGAGCAGATGGGTCACCCGGCCGACATCTACGAGACACCGCGGACGGTCTTCGTCGCGAACTTCCTTGGGCAGTCCAATCTCATCGTGGGACGCCGTACGGGGGTAGCCGGCGACCAGGTGCTGGTAGAGGCGCATGGACTCACCCTCGCGGTTCCCTCCGATCGGTGCTTCAGCGAGGGAGCCGACATCACGGTCGGCGTCCGGCCGGAGAAGATCACGATCCTCGACGCCGTTGACGCGGGCCGGATCCCCGAGGGCCACAACCGCCTCGAGGGCCGGGTGACCGACGTGTCGTACACGGGTGTGTCGACCCAGTACCTGGTCGAGTCGCCGTGGGGGCAGGAACTCATCGTCTTCGAGCAGAACGTCATCGTCGGCGACCGGTGCGCCGTCGGTGACCCCGTCGTCCTTCACTGGTCCCCGAGCCACACCTTCGGACTGGATCCCGGCCCCGCAGTCGACGCAGGGCGGGACCGGGAATCGGTCGAGGGCGCTCGGGTGAATGAGCACCTGCTGGCCGACGGCACCGGGGCCTGAGCATGGTCGCCGTCGTCCCGACGTCGGGCGTCTCCGCGGCCGCCACGAGTGTCGCTCAGCGGACGTCCCGGACTGGCTACCTCCTGCTCTTTCCGGGCATTGCCTGGCTCGCGGTGTTCTTCGCCATCCCATTCGTGACCCTCTTCCTCACGAGCCTGCAGCAGCCGGTCCCGGGCAAGTCGGGTCGGTACATGTTCGGCCTGCAGTTCAGCAACTACGCGGATGCCCTCGCCGAGTACTGGCCTTTGTTCCTTCGATCCTTCCTGTACGCCGGCATCGCCACGGTGCTGGCCCTCGCCATCGCGTACCCGTTGGCGTACTTCATCGCATTCCGGGCCGGGCGCTGGCGATCGCTCATGCTCGTCCTCGTCATCGCCCCTTCGTTCGCGTCCTTCCTGCTGCGCACCTACGCCTGGAAGACGATCCTGTCCGACGAGGGGTTCATCACCAGCACCCTGAACGCGTTGCACGTCCTGCCCGAGGGGCGGATCCTGAACACCGGCATCGCGGTCGTGGCGGGGCTCACCTACAACTTCCTGCCGTTCATGATCCTGCCGCTCTATGCGGCACTCGAGAAGATCGATCCCCGGCTCATCGAGGCGGCCGGCGACCTGTACGCATCGCCACTGACGGCGTTCCGCAAGGTGACGTGGCCACTGTCCCTGCCCGGGGTCGTCGCGGGCACCCTGCTCACCTTCATTCCAGCGATGGGCGACTACATCAACGCCGCTCTGCTCGGCTCCACGGGAAACCGCATGATCGGCAACGCGATCCAGATCAACTTCATCCAGTTCCGTGACTATCCGACTGCCAGTGCGCTGTCATTCGTCCTGATGGCGGCGATCCTGGTGCTCGTGTTCACCTACATCCGACGAGCGGGGACGGAGGATCTCGTCTGATGAGGTGGCTTCGCCGGAACCTGGTAGGCATCGTCGCGATCGCCGTGCTGGTGTACCTGTTCATCCCGATCGCCGTGATCATGGTCCTGTCCTTCAATAAGCCGGCAGGCAAGTACAACCTGAAGTTCGACGAGTTCTCCCTCGAGGCCTGGGCCAATCTCTGCGGCGTCCCGGGGGTCTGCTCATCCTTTGTCACCAGCATCCAGATCGGCATACTGTCGACGCTCGTCGCGACCGTGCTCGGCACCATGATCGCCTTCGCACTCGTGCGCTACAGGTTCCGA
Source organism: Candidatus Nanopelagicales bacterium (assembly GCA_044233495.1). Classification (GTDB taxonomy): domain Bacteria; phylum Actinomycetota; class Actinomycetes; order S36-B12; family S36-B12; genus UBA10649. The sequence continues at coordinate 11,581 of JBIIJX010000044.1, read as the reverse complement.
GGGCGGAGCACGACGAACCTGCTGATCTTCCTTCCCATGGCCACGCCCGAGGTCGTGATGGGTGCGAGCCTGCTCGCACTCTTCCTGAACCTGCGCTTCCCGCTCGGGCAGGTGACCGTCATCATCGCCCACATCATGTTCATCATCTCGTTCGTCGTGGTGACGGTGAAGGCACGGCTGCAGGGCATGGATCCGCGATTGGAGGAGGCGGCACGCGACCTCTACGCGAACCCGAGGGCCGTGTTCCGCTACGTCACCTTCCCCCTCGTCCTCCCGGGCATCCTCGGTGCGGCGCTGCTCGGATTCTCGCTCTCCTTCGACGACTTCATCATCAGCTTCTTCAACGCCGGAACTCTGGTCACCTTCCCGATCTACATCTGGGGCGCGGCCCAGCGGGGAATCCCCGTGCAGGTCAATGCGCTGGCCACGATCGTGTTCCTCGTGGCACTGGCCATCGTGCTGACGGCGCAGTATGTGAACCACCGCAAGCGCAAGGCTCTCGACAATCCCGCTCCGATCGCTGCCGACGCAGCCCTGCCGCGCTCGTAGGCGGGCGTGGCGGCTCGGCCGACGCGAAGGCGCGTCCTCGGGACAGCGGTGGTGGGGGGTGCGGGACTGGCCGTGGCCGCGTGCGGTGCAGGAAGCGGCACTGCCGGAGGCCCGTCCACGTCGAGAGTCGACTCCGCGGATGGCGTCCGGCAGGTCGTGCGCTTCTCCAACTGGCCGGCGTACATCGATCAGGCCGAGGGAGACGAGCGCACGACCCTCGACGACTTTGCGGCCGCCAGCGGCATCGAGGTCGTGTACTCGGAGGACATCAACGACGGCAGTGAGTTCTTGGCCAAGGTGCAGCCCATGCTTGAGCAGGGCCAGGACATCGACCGCGACATCATCGTGCTGTCGGAGGAGACGGCCCAGCAGTTCATCGAGCTGGGATTCGTGGCGCCGCTGGATTACACCCTGATCCCGAATGCCGTGAACCTGCTGCCCCGGCTGGCGACCGCCTCCTTCGATCCGGATCGGCGCTACACCCTTCCGTGGCAGTCGGGATTCACCGGAATGGGATGGAACACCGCGCTGCTGCAGGAGCGCATGGGCGTGGCGCGACTGGATTCCCTCGACCAGTTCTTCGACCCGAGGCTTGCCGGACGAGTCTCTGTTCTCTCGGAGACGATGGACACGATGGGGCTGATGCTCGCGTGGGCGGGGTTCGACCCCTCCGCCTTCACTGACGATCAGTTCCAGTCCACGCTGCGGCTGCTGCAGCAGCAGGTTGACTCAGGCCAGATTCGCCAGGTGACGGGCAACGACTACATCGGCGGCCTGGACTCGGGTGACCTCATCGCCGTCTTCGGCTGGTCCGGCGACGTCCTGGCTCTCGGGGAGGGCTACGGCTTCGGCCTGCCCGAGAGTGGGGGACTGGTCTGGGCCGACTCGATGATGATCCCCGTCGTGTCCCCGAATCAGACCGGCGCCGCGTCGCTGATGAACTTCTACTACGACCCCGAGATCGCCGCGCGGCTCGCGGCCTGGATCCAGTACGTGTGCCCGGTCGTGGGGGCGCAGGAGGCCATGGCCGGTGTGGATCCCGACCTCGTGGACGATCCGTGGATCTTCCCGCCGGAGGACGTTCTGGCCGCGTGCTACGTGACGCAGGCACTGTCGAGCGAGCGAACTGCTGCCCTGGATCGCGCTTTCGATCAGGTGGTGTCCACCTGAGGGGTTAGAATGAAGCCTCTCCTCACGTCGAAGGGACTGGTGGGACGGCAGGGCGGTCGGTCCTGTCCTCATCTGCCTTCCGACGTCAAGGAGTTCCGATGCGCTTCTCTGATAATCCGGGACGTCGAGCGCGCGAGGCCGTCGCCGACGTTCGACTCGTCCCCTTCTGGCTGGATACGCCCGATCGACCGGCACCGCAACCACCGCTGACAGGGGACGCGGAAGCGGACCTCGTCGTCGTCGGTGCGGGCTTCACCGGGTTGTGGACAGCTCTCCTCGCGAAGGAGGGCAATCCTGACCGCAGAGTCGTGGTGCTGGAGGGCGGGCGGATCGCCGAGGGCGCCACGGGACGCAACGGCGGTTTCGTCTCTGCCTCGCTCACGCATGGACTCGCCAATGGAGCCGATCGGTTCGCCGATGAACTGCCGACGCTTCTGCGCTTGGGTCGCGAGAATCTCGACGCGATCGACCGAACGGTGCGTGAACTCGGGATCGACTGCGACTGGCACTGGGCGGGAGAGCTTGATGTGGCCGTCACCGAGCACCAGGCGGCAGATCTGCGTGATGTCGCGCGACTGGCGCGGCAGTACGGCGAGGAAGTCGAGTACCTCGACGAAAGGGCCACCCGAGCACTGGTCGACTCCCCGTCCTACGTGGCGGGACTGCTCGATCGAAGGGGGGTGGCCCTCGTCGATCCGGCCCGGCTGGCGTGGGGCCTTGCGGCCGCGATCAGGCGGGCGGGAGTCGAGGTGCACGAGGGCACGCCTGTGACGACGCTGCAGGACGAAGGCGCCCGGGTGCGCGTCGTGACGCCCACGGGTTCTGTCGTGGCGCCACGTGTCGCGCTCGCAACCAACGCCTACCCGCCACTGCTGGGACGGCTGCGCCACTTCATCGTTCCGGTGTACGACTACGTGCTGGTCACCGAACCGCTGAGTGAGGATCAGTGGACAGCCATCGGCTGGAGCGGACGTCAAGGGCTGTCCGACGCGGGAAACCGATTCCACTACTACCGGGTCACTCCGGATGGACGCATCCTGTGGGGTGGCTACGACGCGGTGCACCACTACGGCAGCCGGTTCGAGCGTCGATGGGAGACCGACACCGCCTACCTCGCGCACATCGCCGAGCACTTCCTGCAGACCTTCCCGGCTCTGGGTGATCTTCGGTTCACGCACGGATGGGGAGGGGCGATCGACACCTGCTCCCGCTTCTCGGCCTTCTGGGGCACCGCTCTGGCCGGCAAGGTCGGGTACGTCGCAGGCTTCACCGGGCTCGGCGTAGGGGCCTCGCGCTTCGGGGCGCTCACCATGCTGGATCTTCTCGAGGGGCGTGACACCGAGCGCACGCGCTTGCGCATGGTGCGCACGAAGCCCCTGCCGTTCCCGCCTGAGCCGCTGCGGTCGGCGGGGATAGCCCTCACGACGAGGTCCCTGGGCCGCGCGGATGTGACCGGCCGCCGGGATCTGTGGCTGCGCACGTTGGATCGCCTGGGCATGGGGTTCGACTCCTGACCCCGGCGGTCAGGGAGTTCACCCGCGCGGGATGAGCTGCACCTGCAGCGGGGCCTGCGCACCCGCGACGACCAGTCGGTAGTCCGAGCGTCCGTCGCACCAGTCTCCGTCCGCGCAGTAGGGGTTGATCCTCAGGATGGCCCGGCCGTCGGGGCCTGTCGTGGCGACGTCCTCGACCACCCAGCGGCCGTGCGCGCGCACCTGCAGGGCGATTCGGCTCCCGGGGGTCGCCGGAGTGCTGGCGATGACAAGGCCGGGGAGGTCGGACCAGCTGGGATAGCGCACCTCAGCGAGGTCGCGCATCCGCGCGGTCGACCCGTCAGTCCACTCCCAGAACCAGAAAGGCTCGGCTCGTACGGCGGGTGCGGGTCGTTGAGCGGCAGGTGCTGCTGCCACTGACGCGAACACCGGCGAGCCCGTGCCGGCGGCCACGACACTCACCAGGCCGGCGAGCACAGCCCAGCGGATGCGCGATCGCGGCAACGGCATGCCACGACGGTACGTCGGGCATCGCGCCGTGCCAATGCCTCCTCGGGGTCCTGTGGACAGCCGCCCGGATCAGGCGGTCGCCTCCTCGAAGGCGGCCTGCAGGACCGACAGCGCCTCCTCCAGCAGGCGATGCGGCATCGTCAGCGGAGGCAGGAAGCGGAACACGTTCCCGTGCGTACCCGTGGTCAGCGTGACCACCCCGTGCTGGTGGCAGTACTTGTTGAGGGTCGCAGCCAGATCGGAGTTCGGGTCCATGGTCCCGGGCTTGACCAGTTCGATGGCGATCATGGCGCCGCGACCGCGAATGTCGGCGATGGCCGGGAACTGGATGGCCATCTCGCGAAGCCGGGGGATCATGATCGCCTCGATCTCGCGAGCGAGAGCGGGGGCGTCGTTGCGCTCCATCCAGTCGATGGCGGCGAGGGCGGCGGCGCATGCCACCGGGTTTCCGCCGTAGGTGCCGCCGAGTCCTCCGGGATGGACGGAATCCATGATCTCCGCGCGGCCGGTGACGCCCGCGAGCGGCATGCCGTCGGCGATGCCCTTCGCGGTGGTGATGAGATCCGGGACGACATCCTCGTACTCGCACGCGAACCAGTCGCCGGTGCGGCAGAAGCCCGACTGGATCTCGTCGGCGATGAACACGATCCCATTGCTGGCGGCGAAGTCGGCCATTCCGCGGAAGTAGCCCGGGTCGGGAACGATGAAGCCGCCCTCGCCCTGGATGGGCTCGATGACGATGGCAGCCACATTCGCCGCGCCGATCTCACGCTCGATGCGCGTGATCGCGATCTCCGCCATCTCGGGACCCTTGATGCCGCGGTCGCGGAAGGGGTAGGACGCCGGCACCCGGTAGATCTCCGGCGCGAACGGCCCGAAGGACTGCTTGTAGGGCATGTTCTTCGCCGTCATGCCCATCGTGAGGTTGGTGCGGCCGTGATAGCCGTGCTCGAGGACGACGACCGCCTGTCGCTTGGTGTAGGCACGCGCCACCTTGACCGCGTTCTCGATGGCCTCGGCCCCGGAGTTGAACAGGGCCGACCGCTTCTCGTGGTCGCCCGGTGTAAGGCGATTGAGCGCCTCGCAGACCTCGACGTAGCCTGCGTACGGAGTGACCATGAAGCAGGTGTGCGTGAAGTCGGCCACTTGGCGCTGCACGGCCGCCACCACATCGGGATTGGCGTTGCCGACCGTGGTGACGGCGATGCCGGACCCCATGTCGATGAACGTGTTGCCGTCGGCATCGACGAGGACGCCGCCGCCGGCGCGCACGACGTAGATCGGCAGCGAGACCCCGACGCCGTTCGACACCGCAGCCACCTTCCGGGCCTGCAGCGCCTGCGATCGGGGACCCGGGACCTCCGTGACAAGGCGGCGCTCCTGCACGAGGTCGGGTGAGACGGGGGTGACGTCAAGGGACATGGGGACTCCTCGGACGATGCGGCGAGCATTGGTGAGGGGAGCGTAGACCGAGGGGGTGGCACCTGTCCTGCCCGAATGGAGCACGTGACCCCCTAGTGTTGTCCACAACGTCGGAGGTGAGTGTGGCCGTCACGCTGGAGCAGGTCGTCGCCTTGGCCGAACTGGACCTTCGGCCGGCGACCGTGGTGCCGTCGCTGGATCGTCCCCTGCGGTGGGTGGCCGTCTCGGAGCAGACCGATCCCTCGCCCTGGATCGAGCCCGGGGACCTCGTGCTGACGACGGGAATGGCGCTGACCGGTGCCGTCGACGAGTGCGCAGCGTACGTGGACCGCCTCGTGCAGGCGGACGCCGCGGGAGTCGGATTCGGGGTGGGCCTGCACCACGCGCGGATACCTGCGGCCCTGGTCGATGCGGCGGAGCGTGCCGGGCTGCCCGTGGTCGAGGTGAGCGAGCCGGTGCCCTTCGTGGCTGTCAGCCGGGCGGTATCGCGCCTGATGGCGGCTGAGGAGTACGCCGAGTCCGGCACCTCGTTCGAGAGCCAGCGGCGGATGATCCGCGCCTGCCTCGCGACGGGGGGTGAGGATGCGGTCGCCGCTTCGACGCACGGCACCGCGGAGGCGGTGCTTCCCGTTCTCGCCCGACATGTCGGCGGCTTCGCACTATCGGTGTCGACGTCGGGGCAGGTGCGCAGCGCGGCGCCCGCTGATGCCTCAGTGCGGGCGGCGGAGTTCACGGGCGAGATCGACCGGCTGAGACCTCGCGGACTGCTGGCCTCCGCGTCGATCGCCGCCCCGCATGAGCACGTGGTGATCCTGCCGGTGGGGGTGCGGGACACCGTGAGCGGCTTCCTCGTCGTGGGCAGCCCGCACCACCTGACCGCCGGTGACCAGGCCGTCCTCAACCTCGCGGTGTCACTGATGTCCTGGGAGAGCATCACGGTCATCGCGGGCGATCGCCATCGCGACGCCTGGCGTCGTCTGCTGGTCGACCTCGCCCGACTCGAGGGGCTCTCAGTCGAGCGCCTCTCCGAACTCGGCGTCAACGGCGTCGATCCCACCTGTGCTGTGGCATTCGTGGTTCGCCCGGACTCTGCCGAAGCGCTGACGCCGCCGCCCCTCGACGCGGCGGTCGTCTGCAGTGACGGTGCGGGCGGACTCCTCGGGTTCGCTGGCGTCGGTCCCGATGGGCAGCCGGCCGCGAGCCTCAGTGCCGGCTTGCGTCGAGACGGTGTTCGAACGGTGGGCCTCTCGGCGCCCACGGATCTCACCTCGCCGGCCAATGTGCGCCAGGCGATCGACCAGGCGCGCCAGGCCGCCTCCTCGGGTCGCGGGTGGGTGCAGCACGCGGACCTGGCCCATCGTTCCTTCGACGCACTCGTCGACGCCGATGTCGCCGCGCACTGGTCCCGCGCATGCCTGGCGCCGATCCTGGCCGCACCTGACTCTGCCGACATGTGCCAGACGCTGCGCGCCTGGCTGGCCGAGCACGGCCAGGTCGATGCCACGGCACAGCAGCTCGGGATCCACCGGCACACCGTCCGGCACCGGCTGCGACGCATCGAGACCGTACTGGGTCGATCTCTCGATGACCCCTCCGTGCGGGCGAACCTGTGGTTTGCCCTGGGCTCGGTTTCGTCGAGCGGGGATGTCCTCGCGCGGGAGTGACTCCTTCGCGTGAATCCCTTGTCTGGCGACCTCGGGCGGCGCTCGCACGAACGGACGCCGCTCCAGCGCGCGGGTAGCCTGTAGTCCATGGCCCGTCGCATCGTCGTCCTCGGCAGCACGGGGTCGATCGGCACCCAGGGCCTCGATGTCGCCCGCCGCCACCCGGATCTGTTCCAGATCGTGGGGCTGACGGCTGGGTCGTCGCGGCTGCCCGACCTTGCGCAGCAGGCGCTCGCCTTCGGAGTGGAGGTCGTCGGCGTGCCCGACGATCGCGCCGGCGCCGAGCTGGCCCGCCTGCTCGACGACGGGGCCGGCGGTTCCCGGCGGCCCACGGTGGTGACCGGCCCTGCCGCGAACGAGACGGTCGCACGCTGGGACTGCGACACCGTTCTCAACGGGCTCGCCGGCGCGGCCGGACTCCTGCCAACGCTGGCCGCGCTCGACGCCGGTCGCGTCGTGGCACTGGCGAACAAGGAGTCGCTGATCATCGGGGGACCGCTCGTGAAGGCCGCGGCCCGTCCAGGCCAGATCGTGCCGGTCGACTCCGAGCACTCCGCACTGGCGCAGGCGCTCCTGTCGGGCCAGCCGTCGGAGGTTCGCCGACTCGTCCTGACCGCTAGCGGCGGTCCGTTCCGGGGATGGTCCACCGATGCCCTCGCGGATGTCACGGTCGAGCAGGCACTGGCGCATCCCACCTGGGCCATGGGCCCGCTGGTGACGGTCAACTCGGCCACGATGGTGAACAAGGGCCTCGAGGTCATCGAGGCGCACCTGCTGTTCGACGTTCCCTTCGAGGCCATCGAGGTCGTCGTGCACCCCCAGTCGGTCGTGCATTCGATGGTCGAGTTCGTCGACGGCTCGACGATCCTGCAGGCCAGCCCGCCGGACATGCGCATCCCCATCGCCTGGGGCATGGGGTGGCCTGATCGCGTTCCGGATGCGGCGCCGCCATGCGACTGGTCCGTCTCGACATCGTGGGAGTTCCATCCCCTGGACGAGGACGCCTTCCCTGCGGTGCGCACCGCTCGTGCTGCCGGCACGGCGGGCGGTACGGCGCCAGCGGTCTTCAACGGGGCCGACGAGGAGTGCGTCGCGGCCTTCCTCTCCGGAGACCTGCCATTCACCGGCATCGTGTCCACGATCCGACGGGTGCTCGACGAGCACCTCGACGGTGGCGCCGGCGAGCCCGGATCGGCGTGGGTCCACGGGAACGCCACCACCATCGAGGACGTCTTCTCAGCAGATGCCTGGTCGCGGACCCGTGCTCGAGACCTCATCGATCGGCAGGACTCGCGTACGACGGTGACGAAGGTGAGGGGATGACGTGCTCGAGCTGATCGGAATCGCCATCTTCGTCGCGCTCATCGGCCTGTCCATCGCGCTGCACGAGCTCGGCCACCTGGTGCCCGCCAAGCGCTTCGGCGTCAAGGTCACCGACTACATGATCGGGTTCGGGCCGACGCTGTGGTCGAAGGTGCGCGGCGAGACCCGTTACGGCGTGAAGGCGATCCCGGTCGGCGGCTACATCCGCATGATCGGCATGCTGCCGCCCTCACCCGGTGATCCGGACGGCACGGCTCGCTCGATGACGACCGGCCGCTTTGCGACGATGATCGCTCAGGCCCGCCAGCAGTCGTTGGAGGAGGTCGGACCCGGTGACACCGACCGGGTGTTCTACAAGCTGCCGGTCCGCAAGCGCATCGTGATCATGCTCGGCGGTCCGTTCATGAACCTGGCCTTCGCGTTCGTCCTGTTCGCGGTGCTGCTCATGGGGGTGGGCCTGCCGACCCCGACGATGGAGCTGGCGTCGATCGGCCAGTGCACTCCGACCCCCACCCGCCCTGCGGGGGATCCGCTTCCGTCCGGGCAGTGCCCGACGGGGAGTTCACCGGCCCCGGCGGCGGTGGCCGGTCTGGAGCCGGGGGACCGCGTGATCGCCATCGGTGGAGTCCCGTACGCGGACTGGACGGCGGCGACCGACTGGATCAGGGCGAACCCGGGCGTCACCACGACAGTGACCGTCGACCGGAGCGACACCGAGCTCGACCTCACCGTGACAATCGGGGAGGCCACCCGCCCGGTGTACGACGACACAGGAATGCCGACCGACGAGGTCGTGACCGCGGGGTATCTGGGTGTGGCGCCGGATGTCGCGTGGGAGCCGCAGCCCTGGACCGCCGTTCCCGCGTACATGTGGGACATCACGGTCCGCTCGGTCGAGGCGCTCATCTCCCTGCCGGTGCGGCTGTACGAGCTTGTCACCGAGACCCTGCTCGGCGGCGGCGAGCGTCAGATGGACAGTCCCGTCAGCGTCGTCGGGGTCAGCCGAATCGGCGGAGACGTGGCGGCGATGGACCAGCCGCTCCGCGCCAAGGTCGCCACCTTCCTCGGGCTCCTGGCCTCGCTCAACCTGTTCCTGTTCCTGTTCAACCTGCTGCCGATCCTGCCGCTCGACGGCGGCCATGTGGCCGGAGCCGCATACGAGGGTGTCCGACGCTGGCTGGCCCGGGTCACCGGTCGACCGGATCCAGGGCCGGTCGACATCGCGCGACTGCTGCCCGTGGCCTACGTCGTCGCCGGTGTGCTGCTGGCGATGGGCGTCGTCGTCATCTGGGCCGACCTCGTCAAGCCCATCTCCCTCGGCTGACCCTCCTCCTCCGTGACCGGCCACGGGGCACCGCACGCATCCGGGCACCGCGAGCGACCACTCGGCGGGCGCGCACGAAGGCGATGATGACCGCGTACCGGCATAATGCGGGGGTGTCCGTCAGCCTCGGAATGCCCAGTGCCCCTGCGCCGGTCGTCGCCCCACGGCGTCGCTCCCGCTCCCTGCTGCTGCGGCATCCCACGCATCCGGTGACGGTCGGCGGCGATGCCCCCGTGAGCGTGCAGTCCATGTGCACGACGCTGACATCCGATGTCAACTCGACCCTGCAGCAGATCGCCGAGCTGACCGCGGCGGGCTGCCAGGTAGTGCGGGTGGCAGTGCCGAGCCAGGATGACGCCGACGCGCTGCCGCAGATCGCACGCAAGAGCGGCATCCCGGTCATCGCCGACATCCACTTCCAGCCCAAGTACGTATTCGCTGCGATCGACGCCGGCTGCGCGGGAGTGCGCGTGAACCCCGGCAACATCAAGCAGTTCGACGACAAGGTCGGTGAGATCGCGCGCGCCGCGAAGGATGCCGGTACGCCCATCCGCATCGGGGTCAACGCGGGATCGCTCGACAAGCGGCTGATGGACAAGTACGGGAAGGCGACGCCCGAGGCGCTGGTGGAGTCGGCTCTGTGGGAGGCCTCCCTGTTCGAGGAGCACGACTTCCGCGACATCAAGATCTCGGTCAAGCACCACGATCCGGTCGTGATGATGCAGGCGTACATGCAACTGGCCGAGCAGTGCGACTACCCCCTGCATCTCGGCGTCACTGAGGCTGGCCCCGCATTCCAGGGCACCATCAAGTCGGCGGTCGCCTTCGGCGGACTGCTCAGCAGGGGCATCGGCGACACAATCCGGGTGTCGCTCTCCGCGCCGCCCGTCGAGGAGGTCAAGGTCGGGATCGCGATCCTCGAGTCGCTCAACCTCCGTCAGCGCGGCCTCGAGATCGTGTCCTGTCCGTCCTGCGGTCGAGCGCAGGTCGATGTCTACACGCTGGCGGAGCAGGTCACCGCCGGCCTCGAGGGCCTCGAGGTCCCGCTTCGGGTCGCGGTCATGGGCTGCGTCGTGAACGGCCCGGGCGAAGCCCGCGAGGCCGATCTCGGCGTCGCTTCGGGCAACGGCAAGGGCCAGATCTTCGTCCGCGGCGAGGTCATCAAGACCGTCCCGGAGTCGCAGATCGTCGAGACCCTGATCGAGGAGGCGATGATCCTCGCGGAGCAGATGAGTGGCGAGGCGGGGTCACCGGTCGTGACGGTCGACTGACCATGACGATCTTCGCCGACGTCGGTTCCGTTCGCAGCCTGTCGGCCATGGACCTTCCCGCCGTGGAGGCGCTGCTCGAGACGGATCCCGTCACGCACTGCTTCGTCGCGTCCCGGGTGCGTGCAGGGGGGCTCGACCCGTGGCGCCTCGGCGGGGAGCTCCTCGGACACTTCACCACCACCGGCCTGTCATCGATGCTGTACTGCGGGGCCAATCTCGTCCCCGTGTGCACCGACGACGCCGCGCGCGAGGCATTCGCCCAGCGGCTGCGTCTCTCCGGTCGGCGCTCATCCTCCATCGTCGGACCGCGGCACGAGGTTCTCGACCTGTGGCAGCGGCTGCGCAGTCGATGGGGTCGCGCCCGTGAGATCCGCGAGGTCCAGCCGGTTCTGGCGATGTCGACGCAGGCGCGACGGGAGCCGGATCCGCAGGTGCGCCTGAGCCGAGGCGAGGATCTCGACATCCTCGTGCCGGCGTGCGTCGCGATGTTCACCGCCGAGGTGGGTGTCTCGCCCGTGTCCGGAGGAATGGGCGCCGCCTACCGTGCTCGCATCGGCGAGCTCGTCGAGCAGGGCCGCTCCTTCATCCGTCGGGAGGATGACGTCGTCGTCTTCAAGGCCGAGGTGGGCGCCGCCAGCGCGCACGCATGTCAGGTTCAGGGAGTGTGGGTGGACCCGGGCCGCAGGGGCCAGGGAATCTCGGCACCGGCCATGGCCGCCGTCGTGGAGATGGCCCGTCGAACCATCGCCCCGACGGTGTCGCTCTACGTCAACGACTACAACGTCGCGGCCCGACGCTGCTACGAAGACGTGGGGTTCAGGCAGCACGGGGAGTTCGCCACGGTGCTGTTCTAGG
>JBIIJX010000092.1:0-9566 GCA_044233495.1 Candidatus Nanopelagicales bacterium | reverse complement strand
CGCGGCATCCTCCTGTGACTAGGGTGGGCGCGTGATCCTGCGGATGTCCACCCTGTTTCTTCGCACCCTGCGCGACGACCCTGCGGATGCCGAGGTGCCGAGCCATCGTCTGCTCGTGAGAGGCGGGTACGTGCGCCGGGTGGCGCCCGGCGTGTTCACCTGGCTGCCTCTGGGATTTCTCGTCTACCGCAACGTCGAGTCCATCGTTCGCGACGAGATGGACCGAGCGGGCTTCCAGGAAGTCCACTTCCCCGCGCTCCTTCCTCGCGAGCCCTACGAGCAGACGAACCGGTGGACGGAGTACGGCGACACCCTGTTCCGGCTGCAGGACCGCAAGGGTGGTGACTATCTGCTCGGACCGACCCATGAGGAGATGTTCACGCTCCTGGTGAAGGGCGAGTACTCCTCCTACAAGGACCTCCCGCTGGTGATCTACCAGATCCAGACGAAGTACCGCGATGAGGCGCGGCCCAGGGCCGGAATCCTGCGCGGCCGGGAGTTCGTCATGAAGGACTCCTACTCCTTCGACGTCGATGATGCCGGTCTTGCGCGGTCCTACCAGCGCCACCGGGACGCCTACATCGCCACCTTCCGCAGACTCGGACTCGACTTCGTCATCGTGTCGGCGATGTCCGGCGCCATGGGCGGTTCGGCGAGCGAGGAGTTCCTGGCGCCCACGGAGGTGGGCGAGGACTCCTTCGTGCGCTGCAGTTCCTGCTCGTACGCCGCGAACGTCGAGGCGGTGCGCACGCCGGCACCCGGAGCCGCGGACGCCTCGGATGCGCCGCCGGCCCATGCCGAGCAGACGCCCGACACCCCGACCATCGAGACGCTGGTCGACCTGTCGAACTCCCGGTCCGATCTCGCCCGCGCCGACCGGCCATGGACGGCGGCCGACACCCTGAAGAACGTCGTCTTCATGGTCACCTCACCGGACGGCACGCGGGCCCCCCTGGCCATCGGCGTGCCGGGTGACCGCGAGATCGACCTGAAGCGACTCGAGGCTGCCCTGCAGCCCGGTGTCGCGACCGTGTTCGAGGAGACCGACTTCGAGGCACATCGGGCCCTGGTCAAGGGGTACATCGGACCGGGCGCCCTCGGCGAGAACTCGCCTTCGGGGATCAAGTACCTGCTCGACCCGCGTGTCGTGGACGGCACCCGGTGGATCACCGGAGCCAACGAGGCAGGTCGGCATGTCTTCGACCTTGTGGCCGGGCGTGACTTCGCGGGAGACGGGGTCATCGACGTGGCCGACGTCAGGGAGGGCGATGCGTGCCCCGAGTGCGGTGGCGCTCTGAGTCTCGCGCGAGGCATCGAGATCGGGCACATCTTCCAGCTGGGTCGCAAGTACGCGGAGGCGCTCGATCTCAAGGTCCTCGACGAGAGCGGGAGGCTCGTCACGGTGACGATGGGCTCGTACGGCATAGGCGTCTCCCGTGCTGTCGCGGCGATCGCCGAGCAGTCCCATGACGACAGGGGCCTGATCTGGCCGCGAGAGGTCGCTCCTGCCGACATCCACCTGATCGCCACGGGGAAGGCCGATGACGCCTTCGACGCCGCCGACCGGCTGGCCCAGGAGCTGTCCTCGCGTGGCGTCCGGGTGCTCTACGACGACCGTCGTGGTGTGTCGCCGGGCGTGAAGTTCAACGATTCGGAGCTGCTGGGCGTACCCACGATCGTCATCGTGGGCAAGCGGCTGGCGGAGGGCTTCGTCGAGGTGAAGGACCGACGTTCGGGGGAGCGTCAGGATGTCCCGGTGGACGGTGCGGTCGAGGTGATCCGAGGGATCGTGGCAGGCTGACATGACCGTGCGCGCCGTGGTGTTCGACTGGGGCGGGACGCTGACGCCGTGGCATGACATCGACCTGGTGTCCCAGTGGTACGCGTATGCGGAGGTGTACGACCCTCAGAACGCGAGCCCCCTGGCACACCGACTGGCCGAGGCGGAGATCCACAGGTGGCGCATTCAGCGGGAGTCGCACGGGGCCGAGTCGGCGGGCGCCCTCGACCAGTTGTTTCTCGATGAGGGCATCGACATCACCCAGGCGCGGCATCTCCGGGCCCTCGGCAACTATCTCGACTTCTGGAGTCCGCACACCTGCGCAGACCCACAGGCGCGCACGGTGCTCGCCGGACTCAGGGAGAGCGGATGCCGCATCGGCGTGCTCAGCAACACGATGTGGCCGAGCGCGCATCACCGCGAGGTGTTCCAGCGGGACGACCTCGACGACCTGATCGATAGCGCGTTCTACACCAGTGAGATGTCCGTGGCCAAGCCGCACGCCGAGTCCTTCACGGCCGTGCTGGATTCCCTCGGGGTGACGGCGCAAGAGTCAGTCTTCGTGGGAGATCGCCTCTGGGACGACATCGCGGGAGCTGCGCGCGTGGGAATGCGCACGGTCCTCATCCCGCATTCGAGAGTCCCCGAGGACGAGATGCCCGACACCACGGTGCGGCCCGACGCCACTGCGCACGAGTTGCTCGACGTCCTGCACATCGTGCGGTCCTGGCAATAGCCGTGAACGCGCTCGCGCTGCCCGACACAGGCACGCTCGTGCTGCTCGTGGTGGTGGCCTTCGCCGCCGGCTGGGTGGATGCGGTGGCGGGTGGTGGCGGGCTGCTTCAACTGCCCGCTCTGCTGCTGGCGGTTCCGGAAGCAGCACCGGTTCAGGCGCTCGCCACCAACAAGGCGTCGAGCATCGCCGGGACGGCGGCAGCGACCTACACGTACACCCGTCGGGTGAGACCCGATGTGCGCACGGCGCTGCCGATGGTCGTGGCGGCTATCGCAGGCAGCGCTCTCGGTGCGCTCACGGCGCGGGCGGTCCCGGCGGAGGTGTTCCGTCCTGTGATCGTCGGGCTCCTCGTGGCCGTGTGGCTGTGGACACTGCTGCGGCCGTCCATGGGAATGGAGCAGAGCCTGCGATGGTCAGGACGCAAGCGCCACTACGCCATCGCGACCGCCGGTGGGCTCGTGATCGGCTTCTACGACGGCATCCTCGGACCGGGCACAGGATCCTTCCTGCTCATCCTGCTCGTGGGCGTGCTGGGCTACTCGTTCCTGAATGCCTCGGCGACGGCGAAGGTCGTCAATCTCGGCACCAACGGTGCGGCGATGGTCGTGTTCGCGGCGACTGGGTCGGTGCTGTGGGTCCTCGGCGCCGTCATGGCCGTCGGGAACGTGCTCGGCGGAATCCTGGGTGCGCGCACCGCCATCCGGCGCGGCAGCGCCTTCGTACGCTGGGTCTTCCTCGCCGTCGTGGGGGTGCTGATCCTCCGTCTGGCATGGGACCTGCTGCCCTAACCCGTGCGCTGCGGGAAGGCCTGGGTCGGCGCGCCCCAGGCGACTGCGCTGGCTGCGCAGTCCGCGGCGCTGCGGGCCGCCCATCGCCGATCCGCACCTGCACTGGCCGCGGCCGCATCGGCGAAGACCGCCACGAGGGCGTTGTCGACGTCGGCCATGAGGCGCGCGGCGGCGCGTGGTCGGGCGATGTCGTCGGGCAGCGCATACGCGCCCGAGGGCGCGGGTGGCGCGCCCCCGGCCGCGATGGCCAGGGTCGAGGCTCGTGCCCGACGCTCGCGGTGCGCATCCAGACCAGCCCTAGCCCGCCGGCGGTCCGGTCCCGCAACGCGGGCCCCGGCCACGGAGTAGGCGTAGATCGCGGCGTCCTCCCCGGCCACCACAGCTGCCCATGCCTCGGCCGGCGTCACGCGAGGCTCCGAAGTGCGGGCACGTGCCCGGCCTCAGACGCCCCGATGAAGGCAAGCAGCCGGGCGAGGTCGGCATCCTGCGCCTGTGTGCATGCGCGGATTCGGCTCTTGACGGCGACCTGCTCGGCGTCGAGCAGAGTGGCGACGGTGATGTCACCGGAGGGGCCTCCAGCGGAGGGGGTGGTCGCCGCTGTGGAACCGGGGGCGAGCGCGAGACGATGCTGCTCGTGCTCGTCGCGGATCGCGAGCAGGACGGGTCGCCGGGGGTCACCGGCGGGCATCGAGGCGATCACCGCGTCATACAGGGCGATGATCGCCTCCTCATCGGCCGACGCCTGCTGATCGAGATCCGGAGCCGCCGTCGCATCCGGCGTCGTGGTCGGGGCAGCCGTGGGATCCGCAGAGCCGCATGCGGTGATCAGGCCCAGCGGCACCGCGGTGGCGAGGAGGCCCAGGCCCTGGCGGCGCGTGAGCAGGCGGCCGGCCTCACTCCGGGTCGTCGGGCTCGTCATGTGCCAAGGATGGCACGCACTCGGTACAGTGGCGCCAAGCGTGCGGGTCGTGCGGTCACCTCCGGTCCTCGCGCACAACCGTGTGACGACAACAGAATCCGGGAGGTCCGTGATGGCAACGCGGCAGGAGCTTCTCTCGGGTCTCGCGGTGCCCTTGTCGGCGATGGGTGTCGACCTTGAGGATGTCGAGGTGAGTCGAGCGGGCCGACGCGAGCTCGTCCGGGTCGTGGTGGATCGCGATGGCGGAGTCGATCTCGACCTGGTGGCTGCCGTGAGCAGCCGGGTGTCCGAGCTGCTCGACGCCGCCCCGCTGGCCGGGGTCATCGATGGACCCTTCGTCCTCGAGGTGACGTCACCGGGTGTCGACCGTCCACTGACGCACACGCGCCACTGGCGGCGCGCCGTGGATCGCCTGGTCCGCGTCGAGTTGCGGGGCGGGACGGTTGTCGAAGGACGCATCGTCGAGGTTCCGGACGACGCGACTGTGGCGCTGCTCGTCGACGGCGCGCGGCAGTCGGTCGCGCGCGACGACGTCGAGCGAGCAGTCGTCCAGGTTGAGTTCAATCGGGAGACCGGCGGGGAGTCAGGAGACTAGGCATGGATATCGATGTCAGTGCACTCAAGGCGCTCGTGCGGGAGAAGGACCTCTCACTCGACCTCGTGGTCGAGAGCATCGAGCAGGCGCTGCTCGTGGCCTACCTGCGCACCGACGGAGCCGCGCAGAGGGCGCGCGTGACGCTCGATCGCAAGAGCGGCCACGTCACCGTGTGGGCGGCAGAGACCGATGACGAAGGCATGACCCTGCGCGAGTACGACGACACGCCCGACGACTTCGGCCGGATCGCCGCCATGACGGCCAAGCAGGTTCTGCTCGCGCGACTCCGTGAGGCCGAGGGCGACGTCACGATGTCGGAGTTCACCGGACGCGAGGGGGACCTCGTGTCGGGGGTCGTTCAGCAGTCGAGCAACCCGCGGATGATCCGTGTCGACATCGGCAAGGTCGAGGCGAACCTCCCGCCGGAGGAGCAGGCTCCGGGGGAGTCCTACCCGCACGGCACGAGAATCAAGTGCGTCGTCACCGGAGTGCGTCGTGGGTTCAAGGGTCCGCAGGTGACGGTGTCGCGCACACACCCCAACCTCGTGCGGAAGCTCTTCGCGCTCGAAGTGCCCGAGATCGCCGACGGTACCGTCGAGATCACTGCGATCGCCCGCGAGGCGGGACATCGCACGAAGATCGCTGTTCGGTCTCATGTGCCCGGGGTCAATGCCAAGGGGGCCTGCATCGGGCCCATGGGCCAGCGAGTGCGGCAGGTGATGTCGGAGTTGAACGGGGAGAAGATCGACATCGTCGACAGCAGCGACGACCCCGCCGAGATGATCGCCCACGCCCTGTCGCCCGCCCGCGTGGTCAGCGTGCAGGTCGTCGATCCCGTGGCGCGTGCCGCCCGGGTGATCGTGCCGGATTACCAGTTGTCCCTCGCGATCGGCCGGGAGGGGCAGAACGCCAGGCTGGCTGCCCGGCTGACCGGCTGGCGGATCGACATCCGACCGGACACCCCTGCTGGCGCCGACACGGCGCCCGGGGGGCAAGGGCCGGACCAGCCGCCGCGTGGGTCAGGCGCGGTGGTGGACTGACCGGGGTGGGCGCAGGCGTATACTCGGGCGCGGTCGGTCCGCCAGGGCCCCAGCGCATGTGCGTCGGGTGCCGGGTGCGGGCCGATGCTTCCTCCCTCATCAGGGTGGTGGCCGACGCCGGCAGGGTGGTTCCTGATCCGGCGCGGAGACTGCCCGGACGCGGTGCGCACCTGCACCCGACCATGCAGTGCCTGGAACGCGCGGAGCGCGCCAAGGCCCTGCCCCGCGCTCTGCGGGTGGCCGGCCCGCTGGACACCACCGCGCTCCGCGACGAGATCGAGGGCACCGAGGCACGAACGCGTCCGGCACCCGCCGGGGGCGAACGGAACCGGCGAGGGTCGCCGGCCTAGCGGACCGGGAGTTCGAGGATGAACACCCCATGAGCGCGCGAGCATGAACGTGTATCGCATGCACTGACGGTCCGGAGCACCCTGCCCGGACCAAGACAGGAGAGTCGTGTCGAAGGTTCGGGTCCATGAGCTCGCCAAGGAGCTCGGGGTAACCAGCAAGGATGTCCTCGCCAAACTGCAGGACATGGGCGAGTTCGTGAAGTCCGCCTCGTCCACCGTAGAGGCGCCCGTGGCGCGGCGACTGCGCGAGGCGATGCCGCCGGCCGCCGAGCAGCCGGCCCCCAAGCGCAAGCCCGCGGCCAAGAAGGCCGCCGCCGCGGAGACCGCTGCAGCGACCGCGGAGCCGACGGCCGCAGTGTCGGCCGTCGCACAGGCGGCTGAAGCCGCCGCGCCCGCCGCCGCGCCTGCCGCCCCCGAGACCGTTCCGGCCCCGGCCCCGACTCCGGCCCCGCCGGTCGAGGCGCCTGCGGCGGAGCTGTCCCCCGACGAGGCCGCACCTCCGCGTCCTGCGCCGCGACCGGCCGGACCTCGGCCCGGCAACAACCCCTTCGGCACAGGCACCGGCATGGGCAGGCCCACGGGTCCCCGGCCGGGCAACAACCCCTTCAGCAGCGGCCCCGGCACCGGTATGGGCCGGTCTGCGCCGGCCGTGCCTGGCGCCCCGCGACCCAACCCCGGCACGATGATGCCCCGGCCACAGCGGCCCACCGGCCCGGGCACGCGCCCGGGTGGGCCGCCCGGCCCCGGGGGACGTCCCGCCGGTCCCGGTGGCTTCGGTCGCGGTCCGGCCGGCCCCGGGGGACGTCCCGGCGGTCCCGGTGGATTCGGTCGTGGTCCGGGCGGGCCTGGTGGTCCGGGTGGGCCTGGTGGTCCGGGTGGTCCTGGTGGTCCTGGGGGCCCGGGTGGTCGTCCTGGTGGTCCGGGTGGGCGTACCGGTGGCCCGGGCGGACGCGGCACGACGGCCGGTGCGTTCGGCAAGCCGGGCGGACGTCCGTCGCGTGGTCGCAAGTCCAAGCGGGCCAAGCGGCAGGAGTTCGACAACATGCAGGCACCCGTCATGGACGGTGTGCGGATCAAGCGCGGCAACGGCGAGCTCGTGCGCCTGCCGCGCGGCGCCAGCCTCACGGACTTCGCCGAGCGCATCGACGCCATGCCGGCGGACCTCGTCAAGGTCCTCATCGGGCTCGGTGAGATGGTCACGGCCACGCAGTCCATCGACGATGACACGCTGCGCCTGCTGGGCAGCGAGCTGAACTACGACGTCCAGGTGGTCTCGCCGGAGGACGAGGACCGTGAACTCCTCGAGTCCTTCGATCTGGAGTTCGGCGAGCACGAGGGCGAGGACGAGGATCTGGAGATCCGTCCGCCGGTCGTCACGGTCATGGGTCACGTCGACCATGGCAAGACTCGCCTCCTGGACGCCATCAGGTCGACCAACGTCGTGAGTGGCGAGGCCGGCGGCATCACGCAGCACATCGGTGCCTACCAGGTCGCGACCCGCACGTCCGACGGGTCCGAGCGGCGCGTCACGTTCATCGACACCCCGGGTCACGAGGCGTTCACCGCGATGCGCGCCCGTGGTGCACAGGTCACGGACATCTCGATCCTGGTCGTGGCCGCCGATGACGGTGTGAAGCCGCAGACGATCGAGGCGCTCAACCACGCTCAGGCAGCAGGTGTGCCGATCGTCGTGGCGGTCAACAAGATCGACAAGGAGGGCGCCGATCCGCAGAAGGTCCGCGGCCAGCTCACCGAGTACGGGCTTGTGGCCGAGGAGTACGGAGGCGACACGATGTTCGTCGACGTCTCCGCGATCAAGGGCACCGGTATCGAGCAGCTCCTCGAGGCCGTCCTGCTCACGGCCGATGCCGCACTCGACCTGCGCGCCAACCCAGACCAGGACGCTCAGGGCGTCGCGATCGAAGCGCACCTGGACCGTGGTCGGGGTCCGGTGGCCACCGTCCTCGTTCAGCGAGGCACCTTGCGTCCGGGAGACTCCATCGTCGCGGGGGATGCATTCGGCCGCGTGCGCGCCATGCTCGATGACGATGGGAATCCGGTCGACGAGGCCGGACCCTCCATGCCGGTGCAGGTGCTGGGACTCACGTCCGTGCCGAGCGCGGGCGACAGCTTCATGGTCGTGCCGGAGGACCGCGTTGCACGCCAGATCGCGCAGACCCGGCAGGCTCGCGAGCGCAATGCGCTGCTGGCCCGCAACCGGGTCAAGCGCTCCCTCGAGGACTTCCTCGAGTCCCTGGAGAAGGGCGAAGTCGCCGAGCTCACGCTCATCATCAAGGGCGACGTGTCCGGTTCGGTCGAGGCCCTCGAGGACGCCCTGCTCAAGATCGACGTGGGCGAGGAGGTGACACTCCGGGTCATCCATCGTGGAGTCGGCGCCATCAACAAGAACGACGTCACGCTGGCGAGCGCGTCGAAGGCCGTCATCATCGGCTTCAACGTGCGACCCGAGGGCAAGGTTGCCGAACTCGCCGCCGAAGAGGGCGTCGACGTCCGGTACTACAGCGTCATCTACCAGGCGATCGAAGAGGTGGAGGCAGCCCTTCGCGGCATGCTCAAGCCGGAGTTCGAGGAGATCCAGCTCGGCACCGCAGAGGTGCGCGAGGTCTTCAAGTCCTCCAAGTTCGGCACCATCGCCGGCTGCCTCGTGCGGTCCGGAGAGGTACGCCGCAATGCCAAGGCGCGCCTCATCCGCGACGGCGCCGTGGTGGCGGAAGATCTCACGTTGGCCGGCCTGAGGCGCTTCAAGGACGATGTCACAGATGTGCGGGAGGGGTTCGAGTGCGGCATCAATCTCGGCAACTACCAGGACATCAAGGTCGACGACGTCATCGAGACCTTCGAGATGCGTGAGAAGCCCAGGAAGGCCTGATCATGGCGAGTGAGGCACGCCAGCGCAAGCTTGCGGACCGGATCAAGGTGATCGTGGCGGAGAGCCTGGAGTCGCGCATCAAGGACCCCAGGCTGGGCTTCATCACCGTGACGGACGTCCGCGTCACCCCCGATCTGCGTGAGGCGTCGGTGTTCTACACCGTGTACGGCGACGACGACGCGCGGTCGGAGACCGCTGCGGCCCTGGAGTCCGCTCGCGGGATCCTCCGCACGGAAGTGGGGAAGCAGACCGGAATCAAGTTCACTCCGACCCTGGCCTTCATACCCGACGCGATCCCGGACTCTGCGCGGCACGTGGAGGACCTCCTGCGCCAGGCCGCCGAGGCGGACGCTGCCGTCCACGAGCTTGCAGCTCATGCGACACCCGCGGGCGATGCCGACCCCTACCGGCATGCACATGAGGAGCAGGCGACCGAGTGACGGCACCCGGGCCCAGCGGCGTCATCGT
>JBIIJX010000205.1:0-4410 GCA_044233495.1 Candidatus Nanopelagicales bacterium | reverse complement strand
GTCGTGGGACAGGTGCGCCGCGCTATGGGAACCCGCAAGGTCGGGCACGCGGGAACCCTCGACCCGATGGCCACGGGTGTGCTCGTCGTCGGAGTCGGCCGGGCCACGAGACTGCTCGGCCACCTCGCTTTGCACGACAAGGACTACACGGCGACCGTCCGCCTCGGCGCGTCGACGGTCACGGATGATCGCGAGGGCGACGTGGTGTCGGTGGCCGACCCGCGGCGACTGGCTGAGGTGACCGACTCGGACATCCGTGCCGGAGTGCTCGCGCTCACCGGCGAGATCGACCAGGTACCGACCGCGGTGAGCGCCATCAAGGTCGACGGCAGGCGGGCGCACGAATTGGTGCGGGCCGGCCAGGACGTCGACCTCGCCCCGCGGCGGGTGACGGTAGAGCGATTCGACCTGCGCGCGATCCGGCGCGAAGCCGCATGGATCGACCTCGATGTCGATGTCACCTGCAGTACGGGCACCTACGTTCGCGCGCTGGCCCGCGACCTCGGCCTGCGTCTGGCTGTGGGGGGTCACCTGACCCGGCTGCGACGGACCCGTGTGGGTGCGTGGTCGCTGTCGTCTGCGGTCTCGGTGGAGGCCCTCGCGTCCGCCGCTGAGCCGGCCGCCCAGCTGACGGATCTCAGCGCATGTGCCGCAGCCTCCTTTCCCACCGCAGTCGTCGCCGACGATGTCGTGACCTGGATCGCGAACGGTCGCCCGCTCGCCCACGTCCTGCCCGGCGAGGTGCTCGAGCCGACGGCTGTCCTGGATGCCGCAGGCGGTCTGGTGGCGCTCGTGGGGCCGTCGGATCGCGGCACTGCCTACCTCGCGGTGTTCACCTCGTGAGCGTTTAGGGTGGCGCCGTGACACACGGGAACGCCGCGGTGCTGTGCATCGGCGTGTTCGACGGGGTGCATCGGGGACATCGTTCGCTCATCGACGAGGGCAGGCGGCAGGCGGCGGTCCTGCATCTGCCGCTCACGGCCGTGACGTTCGATCCGCACCCCATGGGCGTCGTGTCGTCGGAGCGTGCGCCTGCCTCCCTGGCAACCCTCGAACATCGGGTCGCGCTGCTGCGCGAGGCCGGGGCCGACGATGTCGACGTCCTGGCCTTCGACCAGCAGATGGCTGCGCTGACGCCCCGCGAGTTCATCGAGCGCGAACTGGTGGGTCGCCTGGGGGCACGTGCGGTTGTCGTGGGCGAGGACTTCCGCTTCGGTCGCGGCGCTGCGGGATCGATCGTGACCCTGCAGGACGAGGGCGCACGACTCGGCTTCTCCGCGACGGGTGTGCCGCTGGTGGGCGACGGTCCTGAGCGCTGGTCGTCGACGGCGATCCGCAGTCTGGTGCAGGCGGGCGACATGGCGGCCGCAGCCGCTGGGCTCGGACGTCTCTATGCGCTGGACGGCGAGGTGGTGCACGGAGATCACCGTGGACGCGAACTCGGGTATCCCACCGCGAACCTCGCGTGGGCGCACAACCCCGTCATCCCTGCCGACGGGGTGTACGCCGGATGGCTGCTGGACGCCGGGGAGCGGCTGCCCGCAGCCGTCTCGGTCGGCACCAATCCGCAGTTCAATGGCCGTGACCGCCGGGTCGAGGCCCATGTCATCGACCGCACCGGTCTGGACCTCTACGGCGACCAGGTGAGGGTCGAGTTCCTCGAGCGCCTGCGCGACCAGGCGACCTTCGACGATGTGCCGGGACTCATGCGGCAGATGGACCTCGACGTGGACCGTGCTCGCCGGCTCACCAGGTGATCCTGCCGTGGCCACCGGCGGAGTGCCCGAACCGGGCTGGTAGCCTGAGGACACCAGACGGCCGCGGGGCTGACTCCAGCGCTGCGGTTCGTGTCATCTCGATCGCCCCTAGGGGCGAGTGAAGGAATGCCCGCATGTCGCTCGACAGCGCAACCAAGCAGCAGATCATCGCCGAGTACGGCACCAAGCCCGGAGACACCGGCAGCCCCGAAGTCCAGATCGCCATGCTCACGCGGCGCATCTCCGACCTCACGGAGCACCTCAAGCAGCACAAGCACGACCACCACAGTCGCCGGGGACTGCTGATCCTCGTCGGCCAGCGTCGACGGCTGCTCTCGTACCTCACCAAGACCGACATCGAGCGCTACCGGGCGATCATCGAGAAGCTCGGCCTGCGCCGCTAGGCGATCGGGTGGTGGGGGCGCGTGGCTCCCACCACCGAACCACCATCGGTCGCTGCCACGCACCTACAACTGAACAGCCAACAGCACGACACGTACCGGATCCGGGGCGTCGCGACATGCGCGCCTGTCGTCGGTCCTCGGTAGTGACCTCCGGGAGCGCGGACATCACGCGTTCCCGTGGGCCTCGATCGAAGACCGCCACCGGCCGCCCAGCGCGTGCGCCCCTGTCCGACATTCGCGAACAGGAGGCACCCGTGGAGGGTTCCCAGATCTCAACCGCCGAGGCAGTCATCGACAACGGCTCTCTCGGCACCCGCACCGTCCGTTTCGAGACCGGACGCCTGGCCCGTCAGGCCGCCGGCTCAGTAGCCGTGTACCTCGATGACGACACCATGCTCCTGTCGGCCACCACGGCCGGCAAGCAGCCGAAGGACCAGTTCGACTTCTTCCCCCTCACGGTGGATGTCGAGGAGCGGATGTACTCAGTCGGTCGCATTCCGGGCTCGTTCTTCCGACGGGAGGGCCGTCCGTCCGAGGACGCCATCCTCACCTGCCGCCTGATCGACCGGCCGCTGCGCCCCACGTTCACCAAGGGTCTGCGCAACGAGGTCCAGGTAGTCATCACGGTCATGGCGCTCAATCCGCAGGACCTCTACGACGTGGTCGCGATCAACGCGGCCTCCGCCTCAACCCAGCTGGCCGGACTCCCGTTCAGCGGTCCGGTGGGCGGAGTCCGCGTTGCGCTGATCCGCGGTCAGTGGGTCGCATTCCCGACTCACGCGCAGCTGGAGGAGGCCGTGTTCGACATGGTCGTCGCCGGTCGGATCGCCGGTGACGACGTCGCCATCATGATGGTGGAGGCCGAGGCAACGGATCGCACGATCGAGCTCATCGCAGGCGGAGCGACAGCCCCGACAGAGGAGGTTGTCGCACAGGGACTCGAGGCATCGAAGGCCTTCATCCGGGTGCTCTGCGAGGCCCAGATCGAGCTGGCGAAGGCCGCGGCGAAGCCCACCGCCGACTTCCCCCTGTTCCTCGACTACCAGCCTGACGTCTACGACGCGGTCGAGAGACTGTCCATCGCCGACATCCGCGAGGCGATGCAGATCGTCAGCAAGGCTGAGCGTGAGGCCCGCCTCGACGACATCAAGAAGGTCGTCGTCGCAGAGCTCGCCACGGAGTTCGAGGGTCGCGAGAAGGAGGTCTCAGCGGCGGTCCGCTCGGTGACCAAGAAGGTCGTACGCGATCGGGTCCTGCGCGACAAGATCCGTATCGACGGACGCGGCATCACCGACATTCGCACCCTCTCGGCAGAGGTCGATGTCCTGCCGCGCGTGCACGGTTCGGCGCTCTTCGAGCGTGGCGAGACCCAGATTCTCGGAGTCACGACGCTGAACATGCTCCGCATGGAGCAGCAGCTGGACACCCTGAACCCGGAGAACCGCAAGCGCTACATGCACAACTACAACTTCCCGCCGTACTCCACCGGTGAGACCGGTCGGGTCGGCTCGCCCAAGCGCCGGGAGATCGGGCACGGCGCCCTCGCCGAGCGCGCGCTTCTGCCCGTCCTGCCCTCGCGCGAGGAGTTCCCCTACGCGATCCGGCAGGTCTCGGAGGCGCTGGGCTCCAACGGATCGACGTCGATGGGCTCGGTGTGCGCCTCGACCATGTCGCTGCTCAACGCAGGTGTTCCGCTGCGGGCACCCGTCGCGGGCATCGCGATGGGCCTGATCTCGGGCGATGTCGATGGCAAGGCCGAGTACGTGGCGATCACTGACATCCTCGGAGCCGAGGATGCCTTCGGCGACATGGACTTCAAGGTGGCCGGAACGCGCGATTTCGTCACGGCACTGCAGCTCGACACCAAGCTGGACGGCATCCCGGCCGAGGTGCTCGGCCAGGCGCTGCAGCAGGCGCGTGACGCGCGCATGACCATCCTCGACGTCATGAACGAGGCGATCGACGCTCCTGATGAGATGGCGCCGACTGCGCCTCGCGTCATCAGCATCACGGTGCCGGTCGACAAGATCGGTGAGGTGATCGGCCCCAAGGGCAAGATCATCAACCAGATCCAGGAGGACACCGGAGCCGACATCACCATCGAGGACGACGGCACCATCTACATCGGTGCAGCTGACGGTGCATCGGCTGAGGCGGCACGCGCGGCCATCAACGCCATCGCGAATCCGACGATGCCGGAGATCGGCGAGCGGTACCTCGGCACGGTTGTGAAGACGACGACCTTCGGC
>JBIIJX010000055.1:0-11833 GCA_044233495.1 Candidatus Nanopelagicales bacterium | reverse complement strand
ATCCGGCACGACTCCCTCGACCGCGCATCCTTCATGCCCGGGGTGCTGCTCGGCGTGCGTGAGGTGGGCCGGCGACCGGGACTCACCGTGGGCCTGGACCACTACCTCGATCTCGCGTGAGCGCCCGTGTTCTGGCCCTCCTGGTGGGGGGCGGCGTGGCCGTCTACCTCGTCTTCATCGCGGCGAGGGCGTGGGTGCTGATCGCCTCGGGCGATCCCGTGCCCGTGATGCTGGGGTTCAGTGTCGTCGTGCTGCCGCTCATCGGGGCCTGGTACCTGTGGCGCGAGCTCTTGTTCGGCCTCCGCACGCAGGCCATGGGTCGGGAGTTGGCCGACGAGGGCGGCCTTCCGGTCGATGACCTGCCGCGGACGCCGTCCGGTCGCATCGAACGCGCCGCTGCGGATCTGCGCTTCGAGGAGTACCGCGAGCTGGCCCAGCAGGCACCGGAGGACTGGCGCTCGTGGTACCGGCTCGCCATCGCGTACGACGATGCCCGGGATCGACGTCGTGCCCGGGAGTCGATGCGCACCGCCATCCGGCTGTATCGGGCTACGCCCGTCTGAACCAGTTCTCGAGCCGGTCGCGGGCCATGTCGAAGGACTCCGGGCGCCCGAGCAGGTCCGGCGAGGCCGTGTACACATGCGTGGGGTCGCGCATGCCGCGGACGGTGAGCACGACCATGCGACGTCCAGGGCAGCGAAGCGGCGTGCCGACGAGGGGTACCCGCTCGTCCACGCACGACAGCCCCGACACCTCGCTCCACGGGATCCTGACGCGCCGGAGCACGGTGTCGATGACGACGCCGTGATCGTTGACGAAGGTGCCGACCACCCAGCCCCGAAGCGACAGGAACAGGGCGGTCGCCGCGATCGTGGAGGACACGACGGCGGCACCGCTCAGCGGAGCGGACAGAGCGGTCAACACCGCCGACGTCGTCAGGAACACGCTCAGCAGGGTCATGACGACGAGCACGGTCAGGCGGACGGGGCCGCGCGGCGCCACCCGCACCAGCCGCCGCTGCACGTACGCGTCGTCCACGGGGGCACGGGGGTCCGGTCGCGGCCACAGGAAGCCGAAGATGGGGCGCTGCTGGCGGGTCACGATGCCCACCCGAGCGCCCGCAGGCCGGCGGCGGTGACGCCTGCGAGGATCACGACCGCCAGGAAGGGCGCGCGCAGGAGCAGGGCCACGATCGCCACACCGAGACCGGCAGCTCGCGCATCGAGGGCGAGTGTCATGCCGGAGGCGAACGTCTGCACGGCAACGAGTGCTGAGAGCAGAGCGACCGGCATGAGCCCGAAGACCATGCGCGTGCGCGGGTTCTCGAGCACGGCCGGTGGGACGAGGTAGCCGAGCAGCTTCTCCAGGAAGCACCCGAGTGACGCGACGAGCACTGCGGCCCACATCAGCGTCGTCCCCCGCCGATCAGGCCGGCGAGCAGCGCCACCACGGCGGCGGCAAGCACCGGAAGACCGGGTTGGAGCACAGGCGTCAGTGTCACGGCAACACCCGTCGCGGCGAGCGCCACGGCCCACAGCCGACGGTTGACCAAGCGGGGCCACAGCAGGGCCAGCAGGGCTGCGGCCGTGGCCGCATCGAGTCCGAGCGCGCTCGGGTCTCCGATCGCATTGGCGCTCAGCGCGCCGATCAGGGTGCCGGCATTCCACAGCACGTAGATCCAGGCACCGGTGATCCAGAAGGCATAGCGCGAGTCGGCTGCCGGCTCTGGGTGGGACAGGGCCATCGCGGTGGACTCGTCGATGGTGCCCTGGGCCGCCAGGATTCTCCGGGGCCCTGTCGCCTTGAGGATCGGGCTCAGGCTCACCGCGTACATGCTGTTGCGAGCGCCCAGGAGCAAGGCGGTGAGCACGGCGGCGACCAGACCACCTCCGGCACCCACGATGCCGACGAAGGCGAACTGCGATGCTCCAGTGAACATCAGCAGCGAGAGGGCCTGCGTCTGCCACACGTCCAGGCCTGTCGAGACGGAGATGGCACCGAAGGACAGTGCGTAGGCGCCCGTCGCGACGGCGATGCTGACGGCCTTCGCGTGGATGCGGCGGCGTCCGGGTCTCTCAGCCCTGCTCTCCACGACAGGACCGTATCGGGCGCCGTCGCGCCTTCGTCGGCCGACAGTGGTCGACGACCGGATCGACGGTGACGGGCACCTGCCAGACCGCATCGGCCTGCGTTCGATTGCGCAGCCCCGACCTCACTGCGCCCTACGCCGACGCGACGCGTGACGGCACGCTGCAGTGTCGCCGGACAGGACCTGACCGGGACATGTCAGGGATGTCGCCTGCCTGGACAGGTGTGGTCGTCGTCGAGGGGCACCCGGGTGCAACAGGATGGTCGCGGCCGGCGAGGGCGGGGGACTCGCCGGCTCCTTCCTGGGATGGCGCGAGTTCAGGCGCCCCGGATGTCGGTCACCAGACGCGCCTCGCGCAGGGTGCGATCTGCGGACTGCGGATCCTGCATCGCGAGGTCGCGTACGGCAGTGTCGGGTGCCCAGCCTGCGCTCTGCAGGAAGGCCCGCCTGATCTCGTCGTGCACCGGGCACCACGTCGACAGGGTGTCGTACCCCGCCGACCTTCCGAGGTCGACTGCAGCGGACATGAGCCGTGATCCGTGGCCGCAACGCTGAAATCTCGGGTCCACTTCGAGGGCCAGCAGTTCGCCGGTGGCGGCGTCGGCGTCGGGATCGGTCGACGGACCGATGGCGGCGTATCCGGCGATGTCACCCGACCCGATCGCCACGAGCAGGCGATGCGCGGGTGTGGGCGGGTTGATGAGCGCACCGGCCCACACCAGGGCCAGATCCGGCGGCCGCAGCGACTCGAGCACATGCGCCGGGAGAATGTCGCGCAGTCGATCCCGCCAGGCGTCGGCGGTGATCGCGCCGATCCTGTCCACGTCGGCCATGGTCGCGGCACGGACGGTGTCGGGCGTGCCGACCACAGCGGAGGGACCCGGGGCGGGCGGATCCGGGTCAGCAGGTGTGGACACACTCCCATTGTGGTCCACCCGGCGTGCCGTGCCGGGAGGACCTTCGTGGGTAGGGTTCACGGGTGGCCGATTCCGACTCCAGCACCGCCGTGCGGTTCCGTGATGACATCACCGTAGAACTCGTCCGGGGGAGCGCGAGCGACGCGGACGTCGTGTTCGCGGCGCGGGTCTCGACGGCAGGCGAGCAGTCTCTCGACGATGTCGACGCCGATGCCGAGCGATCACGCGGTCTGATCAACTACCTGATGCGTGAACGGCATGGCAGCCCCTTCGAGCACAACTCCCTGACCTTCTTCGTCCAGGCGCCCATCTTCGTCTGGCGCGAGCACATGCGCCATCGCATCGCCAGCTACAACGAGGAGTCGGGGCGCTACCGCGAACTCCAGCCGGTGTTCTACATCCCGTCCCGAGAGCGTGCCGTCGTGCAGGTGGGCAAGACCGGGGCCTACGAGTTCCTGCCCGGTGAGGATGCCCAGTACACCCTGATCGAGGAGGAGATGCGCTCGACGTGCATCGAGTCCTACTCCGCCTACCAGCGCATGCTCGCGGCCGGCATCGCCCGTGAGGTGGCTCGGATGGTGCTCCCCGTCTCGATCTACTCGAGCGCGTACGTGACCCTCAATGCACGTTCGCTGATGAACTTCCTTTCCCTGCGCCGCAAGGCCGAGGGCTCGCACTTTCCGTCGTACCCCCAGCGAGAGATCGAGATGGTCGCCGAGCGCTACGAGGAGGAGTGGGCGCGACTGATGCCCCTGACCCATGCGGCCTTCGTCGCCAACGGCAGGGTCGCGCCGTAGCGGCTACCGATAGCCTTGCCCCATGCCGGGTCCCTCTCAGCCGTCCTGCCCCTTCGGGGTGCTTCTGACCGCCATGGTCACGCCCTTCCAGCCTGACGGGTCCCTGGATCTGGACGGCGCCAGGCGTCTGGCAGTCCATCTCGTGGACGTCCTGGGCAACGACGGTCTCGTGATCAACGGCACCACCGGTGAGTCTGCGACCAAGTCCGACGACGAGGACCTCGCGGTTCTCACTGCGGTCATCGAGGAGGTGGGCGACCGCGCCACCATCATCGCCGGCGTAGGGACTAACGACACCCGGCATTCGATCGTCGCCGCCCGGGCGGCTGCTCGTGCCGGCGCTCATGGGGTCATGGCGGTCACGCCCTACTACAACCGCCCTCCACAGGAGGGACTCATCCGTCACTTCACGGCGATCGCAGACGCCACGGACCTGCCGATGATCACCTACGACATCCCCAAGCGCACTGGAACGGCGATCGAGCTGGAAACGCTCCAGCGCCTGGCCGAGCACCCGCGCATCGTGGCGAACAAGGACGCCAAGGGCGACCTCGACTTCGCGCAGTGGGGCATGGCCGCCACCGGCCTGGCGTGGTACTCCGGCGACGACATCCTGAACCTGCCCCTGCTGTCGGTGGGCGCCGCGGGGATGATCTCCGTCGTCGGCCATCTCGTCGGAGACCGACTGAAGTCGATGGCCGAGGCGCTGGCTGCGGGAGATGTCGTCCAGGCGCGGGCCATCAACCGGTCGCTGCTTCCGGTGTACACCGGCTGCTTCCGGACGCAGGGCGTGATCCTGACCAAGGCTGCTCTGGCTATGCAGGGCCTGCCGGCTGGCCCGGTGCGCCTGCCCCTCGTCGATGCGACACCCGACCAGCGGGAGGTCCTTCGCGCGGATCTGGCCGCGGGCGGCGTCCGTGGCTTCGCCGACTGACGGGGGCAGTCATGAGCCACGTGAAGCTCCCACCGCCACCGGCGCTGGATCCAGGCGCTCTGCGCATCGTCGCGCTCGGCGGGCTCGGCGAGATCGGCCGCAACATGACGGTGTTCGAGTTCGCCGGCCGCCTGCTCATCGTGGACTGCGGTGTGCTGTTCCCGGAGGACAACCAGCCTGGCGTCGACCTCATCCTGCCGGACTTCGGTCCGATCGCTGATCGCTGGCAGGACGTCGAGGCGGTGATCCTCACCCACGGCCACGAGGACCACATCGGCGCACTGCCCTACCTGCTGCGCCATCGGGCTGACATCCCCGTAGTCGGCTCGAGGCTCACTCTCGCCTTCGTCGAGGCCAAGATGCGCGAGCATCGCATCTCGCCGAAGCTGTCGGCCGTCGAGGATCGCGAGAGCGTGTCTCTTGGACCGTTCGACGTGGAGTTCCTGGCGGTCAACCACTCGATCCCGGACGCCATGGCGCTGGCGATCCGCACTTCCGCCGGTACGGTCCTGCACACCGGCGACTTCAAGATGGACCAGCTGCCGCTCGACGGCCGTGTCACCGACCTCAACAGCTTCGCTCGCCTCGGTGACGAAGGTGTCGACCTGCTCATGGTCGACAGCACGAATGCGGAGGTGCCGGGATTCGTCAGCAGCGAGCGCGACATCGTTCCCGTCCTCGATGCGGTCTTCCTCCGGGCGGAGGGACGCATCATCGTCGCCTCCTTCGCCTCGCATGTGCATCGGATCCAGCAGGTCATCGACATGGCCGCCCTGCATGGACGGAAGGTCGCGTTCGTCGGCCGCTCGATGGTGCGCAACATGGGCATCGCACGAGATCTCGGATACCTGAGGATCCCCGGAGGAATGCTCGTGGCGTCCGACAACCTCACGGATCTCCCCGATGACGAGGCCGTGCTCATCTGCACCGGGTCTCAGGGTGAGCCCATGGCGGTGCTCTCGCGCATCGCGAACCGCGACCACCCCATCAATGTCGGACCGAGCGACACTGTCGTGCTGGCCTCCTCGCTCATTCCCGGCAACGAGAACGCGGTGTTCCGCGTCATCAACGGTCTGGCCAAGCTGGGTGCACATGTGGTGCACAAGGGCAATGCCCTGGTGCACGTCTCCGGGCATGCGGCGGCAGGGGAACTGCAGTACGTCTACAACATCGTCAAGCCGCGCAATGTGCTGCCGATCCACGGTGAGTGGCGCCACATGCGCGCCAACGCGGCCATCGCCGAGAGCGTCGGCATCCCGCCGGAGAACGTCACCCTGGCCGAGGATGGCACCGTCATGGACCTCAAGGACGGGGTGGTGACCGTGGCGGGGTACCTGCCCGTCGGGTTCGTGTACGTCGACGGCTCCGGTGTGGGCGACGTGACCGAGACCTCCTTGAAGGACCGCAGGGTCCTCGGTGAGGAGGGCTTCATCTCCGTGTTCGTCGCCGTGGACATCGTCGATGGGGTCATCGTGGCGGGACCGGAGATCCACGCCCGGGGATTCGGTGCGGACAAGGAGATCGCCGGAGCCCTCACCGACCAGGTGACCCAAGCGGTCGAGCAGGCCCTGACCGGCGGTGCCGACGACACCCATGAGCTTCAGCAGCGGATTCGCCGGGTCGTGGGCACGTGGGTCAACTCCACCCACCGTAGGCGGCCCATGATCATCCCGGTGGTCGTGGAGGCCTGACCCGCGGCCCCCCACCACGTCCGACCCAGATTTGATCCGCCTCCCGGATGAAATCGGCATCTAATCGGACATTTCATTACCTCGGTGCCGATTTCATCCGGGAGGCGGATCAAATCTGGGTCGGGGTGCGGGTCATCGGTGTGGCGCGTGTGACTACCGTGACTGATGGGAAATTCCCGCTATGGTCCCCTCATGGCTTCCCGCACGTCTTCCCCCGCGCGCCCCTCCCGCAGCACCGGCAGCCCACGGGGCCGCCGTCAGGCATCCTCCGGTCGGGCGGCTGCAAGCAGACCACCCGCGAGCCGAACCCGACCCGCCCGGCCCGCCCGGCGCAGCAACGGCGCCGGTCCGCTGGTGCGTGCCCTGACCGCGATCGGACGCGGGATCAAGGCGATCTGGCTCGGCGCAGCCCACCTCATCGGCTCCGCGTCCCGTGCCTTCGGGCGCGGCGCACGCGAACTGGACCCGGAACTGCGGCGCGATGGCCTCGGTCTGACCCTGCTCGTGGTGGCTGCTGCACTGGCCGCCGCCACCTGGTTCGGCGTCGACGGCTGGTTCCTGGCCTGGGCGGACATGGTGGTCACGGCCATCATCGGCGCACTTGCCTGGCTGGCACCGCTCATGTGCCTCGCACTCTCGTGGCGCTTCCTGCGCCATCCGGACGACAACGCCACGACCGGACGCCTGGTGATCGGAGCGGCCGCGGTACTCATCGGGGGAATCGGCATCTGGCACCTGATCATGGGAGTGGCGACACCGAGCGACGGGGCGGAGGCCATGGCGGCCGGCGGTGGCGTCGTCGGCTGGATCGTCACCGCGCCCATCGTTGCGGCGGTTGGTGCCATCGTCACCGGAGTCGCCCTGACGGTCCTGATGGCCTTCGGCCTGATGGTCCTGACGGCCACACCTGTCTCGACGGTGCGGCAGCGCACTGTCACGTCCCTCCGGTGGATGGGTCGCCTCCTGCATCGCGGCAGCAGCCGCCGCGATCGGCAGGAGGCGACCTCCGGAGACGCAGCCCCCTTGGCGGACGACGGGGACGAAGGCGAGTCCGATCCCGCGATATTCACGCCTGCTGCCTTCGCCACGGGCCGGGACGGAAGCGATGACGCAGAGGAGTCGGTCGAGTACCGGACGGTGATCCTGGCCGACGAGGAGCGTCCGGCAGCCGTTCTCATGTCCGGGGTGACCGCTCGCGGCGCAGCCGGAGTGGACACAGCGGCCACCGAGGCTCCGGCGCATCCGGCGCGTCAGGACACCGTTGTCGTGGCGGCCGGCCGTCCGGCGAGAAGCGCGGCGGTCCAACTGGCGATCCCGCGACGCGGAACCTACGCGCTGCCCCGGAAGGACGCACTGAAGTCCGGGCCCGCCCATCGCAAGGCGACTCGCTCGAACGACCAGGTGGTCGCGGCGCTGACGGAGGTGCTGCAGCAGTTCGGCATCGATGCCGAGGTCACGGGCTTCATGCGGGGACCGACCGTGACGCGCTACGAGATCGAACTCGGGCCGAGTGTGAAGGTGGAGCGGGTCACCGCCCTGTCCAAGAACATCGCCTATGCGGTCGCGAGCGCCGACGTGCGCATCCTCAGCCCCATCCCGGGCAAGAAGGCGATCGGTGTGGAGATTCCCAACGCCGACCGGGAGCTCGTGGCTCTTGGGGATGTACTTCGCAGCAGCACGGCCACCAGTGACCTGCACCCGATGGCAGTGGCCCTCGGCAAGGACGTCGAGGGCGGATTCGTGATCGCGAACCTCGCGCGCATGCCCCACGTCCTGGTCGCCGGAGCCACGGGAGCCGGAAAGTCCAGTTGCATCAACAGCCTGATCACGTCCATCCTGATGCGGGCCACTCCGGACGAGGTGCGGATGATCCTCGTCGACCCCAAGAGGGTTGAGCTGTCCGCCTATGAAGGGGTGCCGCACCTGATCACTCCGATCATCACCAATCCGAAGAAGGCGGCGGACGCGCTGCAGTGGGTTGTCAAGGAGATGGATCGTCGTTACGACGACCTCGCGCACTTCGGATACCGCCACATCGACGAGTTCAATAAGGCGGTCCGCGCGGGCAAGGTGAAGCCACTTCCTGGCAGTGAGCGGCAGATCCAGCCGTATCCGTACCTCTTGGTCATCGTCGACGAGCTCGCCGACCTGATGATGGTGGCCCCGCGGGACGTGGAGGACGCGATCGTCCGGATCACCCAGCTGGCCCGGGCCGCCGGGATCCACCTGGTGCTCGCCACCCAGCGCCCAAGCGTCGACGTCGTCACCGGGCTCATCAAGGCCAACGTGCCGAGTCGACTCGCCTTCGCGACGTCGAGTCTGGCCGACAGCCGCGTCATCCTGGACCAGCCGGGCGCAGAGAAGCTGGTCGGTCAGGGCGATGCGCTCTTCCTGCCGATGGGTGCGAACAAGCCCGTGCGGATCCAGGGCGCGTACGTCTCGGAGTCGGAGATCGCGGCGGTCGTGGAGCACTGCAAGCAGCAGGGAGAGACGGACTACCTCGAGGAGGTCACGGCAGCCCCGACCAGCAGCCGTGAGATCGACGAGGAGATCGGTGACGATCTGGATCTGCTGCTTCAGGCAGTGGAACTCGTGGTCTCGACCCAGTTCGGCTCGACGTCAATGCTTCAGCGCAAGCTGCGGGTCGGGTTTGCCAAGGCAGGCCGGCTCATGGATCTCATGGAGAGCCGGGGTGTCGTGGGACCCAGCGAGGGCAGCAAGGCGCGCGAGGTGCTCGTCAAGCCCGATGATCTTCCCGGCCTCGTCCTGACCATCCGAGGCGGCGAGGCGTAGATCGGCGTATCCGGCAATCGGTGGGCGCGCAGGGTGATTTGGCCCTAGCATCCCGTGTCGGGGCCCAGGAGAGGCGGACTGCCATGTCGACCGGCCGGATGATCCAGCAGGCCCGTGAGGCTGCTGGTCTCTCGCTGGACCAGGTAGCCGCGGCGACGAAGATCCGTTCCTCCATCCTCGCCGCCATGGAAGAGGACGACTTCAGTCACTGTGGGGGAGATGTGTACGCCCGCGGGCAGCTCAAGTCGATAGCCGCCGTCGTGGGACTGGACCCCGATGACGTCGTGGACAGCTACGACGCTGGGCATTGACCGCACAACTCGGGCCTTCTCCGCGGTTGCCGAGCGACTCCGTAGGCTGGACGCATGTCCACCCCCGGTCAGGTGTCGCAGCGCGTTGCTGTCATCACCCTCGGCTGCGCACGCAACGAGGTGGACTCGGAGGAGTTGGCGGGTCGTCTGGCTGCGGCCGGCTGGGAGCTGGTGGACGCGCCCGAGACGGCTGATGCCGTGCTCGTCAACACCTGCGGCTTCGTCGATGTGGCCAAGAAGGACTCCATCGACACCATCCTCGCGGCTGCAGACCTGAAGTCCGGATCGGGCGGCCCGACGGCGGTGGTTGCGGTCGGGTGCCTTGCCGAGCGATACGGCCGGGAACTCGCAGACAGCCTTCCCGAGGCCGATGCCGTCCTGGGCTTCGACGACTACGACGACATCGGTGAGCGGCTTCGCGCCATCGTCGCGGGCGACGTCCCGGTGGCGCATGCGCCGCGTGATCGGCGGCACCTGCTCCCGATCGCGCCGACCGACCGACCGTCGGTGGCGCTGTCGGTGCCGGGACACGGCAGTGGTGCGCCACACATCGACGACGCCGTCCCCGGCTGGGCCCCGCCGGTTCTGCGGCGCCGACTCGACGGTAGCCCCGTGGCGCCGGTCAAGCTCGCCTCGGGCTGTGACCGTCGCTGCACCTTCTGCGCGATCCCGTCCTTCCGCGGATCCTTCCTGTCCCGGCCCCCCGCGGATGTGCTCGCCGAGATGCGCTGGCTTGCCGATCAGGGTGTGAGTGAGGTGGTTCTCGTCAGCGAGAACTCGACCTCCTACGGAAAGGACCTCGGCGACCTGAGACTTCTCGAGGACCTGCTGCGCCAGGTCGGCGGGACGGGGATCGCGCGCGTGCGGGTGGCGTACCTCCAGCCCGCTGAGGTGCGCCCGGACCTGCTCGAGGTCATCGCCCGGGAGCCCGCTGTCGCGTCCTACTTCGACCTGTCCTTCCAGCACGCGAGCCCTTCTGTCCTGCGACGCATGAGGCGGTTCGGCGGACGTGCGGACTTCCTGGATCTGGTCGATCGGGTCCGTCGCCTGGCGCCTACCGCCGGCATCCGCAGCAACGTCATCGTGGGGTTCCCCGGCGAGACAGAGGAGGAGTTCGCCGAGCTGGTGGCCTTCCTCGAGGAGGCACGGCTCGATGCCGTGGGGGTATTCGGCTACAGCGACGAGGACGGCACCGAGGCACAGGCTCTTCCCGGCAAGGTGCCCGAGGATGTCATCGCCGCACGGGTCGACGAGGTCACCGCCCTGGTCGAGGAGCTCATGGCACAACGGGCAGAGGACCGCATCGGGGAGACGGTGCGCGTTCTCGTGGAGTCCTGTGACGAGGACATGGCGGACGTCGTTGTCGGGAGAGCAGAGCACCAGGGTCCGG
This sequence comes from Candidatus Nanopelagicales bacterium, assembly GCA_044233495.1. GTDB lineage: Bacteria > Actinomycetota > Actinomycetes > S36-B12 > S36-B12 > UBA10649. The sequence continues at coordinate 911 of JBIIJX010000055.1, read as the reverse complement.
ATGATGGCACCACCACCGTGCGCCTGGTCTCCTCCGCTGCGCGCATCGGTGACCTCGTCAGCGCCGTCGTGGTCGATACCGACGGTGTCGATCTCGTCGCCGAACAGTCCGCGCATAGGTCATGACGCCGCCAGCGCCGGATCGGGCGGGTGCAGCGCCCGCGGCGGTTCGCGTGGTCAACCTGCCGAACGCGTTGACGGTGCTGCGCGTGCTCTGCGTCCCCCTCATCGCCTGGCTGCTGTGGGTCGACAATGGAGCGAGCGGTGTTGCTCGGGACGCAGCGGCGCTGCTGTTCGTCCTCGCCTCGATTACCGATCTCGCGGACGGTGCCATCGCCCGCCGGTACGGCCTAGTCACGACGTTCGGCAAGATCGCGGATCCCATCGCGGACAAGGCCTTGACCGGCGTGGCCCTCGTCGGGCTCTCCCTGCTGGGTGAGCTGCCCTGGTGGATCACCGTGGTGATCCTCGTGCGTGAGATCGGTGTGACGCTGCTCCGATTCTGGGTCATCGAGCACGGCGTGATCCCCGCCAGTCGGGGAGGGAAGGTGAAGACCCTCGTCCAGACGGTGGCCATCGCGATGTACCTGGCCGACATTCCGTGGCAGTGGTGGGACGCGCTGCGCATGGCGGTCATGGCCGTTGCTGTGGTCCTGACGGTGGTGACCGGGATCGACTACGCGGTGCGGGCGTGGGCGCTGCGCCGTCGATCCCGCGTCGAGGGTGGGGCTGCATGAGTGCGGCCGGGACGGTGGTGGCTGCCCTGCGCGCCCGCGGCTGGACACTGGCGACGGCGGAGTCGCTCACCGCAGGCCGCGTGGCCGCGGCAGTCGCCGATGTGCCGGGATGCTCCGACGTCCTGCGCGGCGGTGTCGTGGCCTACCAGTCGGATGTCAAAGTCGAGCTGCTGGA
>JBIIJX010000003.1:0-40763 GCA_044233495.1 Candidatus Nanopelagicales bacterium | reverse complement strand
CTGCCTGATCGCGTGGCGACCACGGACGCGCAGCTCACCGCCGCCCATGAGGACCTGACGGGCATCCGGGCCACCACCGCGCCCTCGACCGCCCTCGCCGAGGTGCGCGACAGAGCCCTCGAGGAGATGCGGCCCGTCGAGGAGGCACTGGAGTCCCTCAGCACCATCGCCCCGGTGCTGCCCGATGCACTCGGCGCCAACGGGCCGCGCCGCTACCTGATCGCCATCGGGAACCAGGCCGAGATGCGTGCCGCCGGCGGTGCCCCGCTGACACTGATCATGGTGGAGTTCAACGAAGGTCGGATCTCCATTCCGATCAAGGGTCCGACGAGCACCCAGCTCTTCCCGCCGCTGAACGCACCTGTGCTGTGGTGGGGGCCGGGCGCGAACCCGTTCTTCGCCACGAATCCGCGCAACGCTCCGTTCGTCGTCACGAACACGCATCCGAACCTGCTGTTCTCCGCACGCGAGATGGCGGAGGCGTGGACGGGCGGCAACTATCCGCGCGTCGACGGCGTCATCACCCTCGATCTGACGGCGATCGCGGCGGTGCTGGATGCGACCGGCCCGATCGAGTCGGACGTCTACGGCACGGTCGACGGCGAGCGGCTCGGGCAGATCCTGCTCATCGACGCGTATCAGGAGTTCGGGCAGGAGGGCGCGCTCGACAGGCAGAACGCCAACCAGGCCCTGCTGAACACTCTCCTCGAGCGGCTCCTCGGGGGCGACGACCTCGTCAATGCCGCGAGTGCGATCACCTCTACCGCACCCGGTCGGCACTTCCAGGCGTGGATGCGCAACCCCGAGCTGCAGCGCCTGTCGACGCGCTCGGGCGCATCAGGGGAGGTCAACGATCCCGGTGTCGGTGACTGGTCCGCCGTCTACACGCAGAACGGCAATCAGAGCAAGGTCGACGTCTTCCAGCAGCGCAATGTGCTCGTCACCGTCGCCATGGCCGAGGACGGATCCGCGCGGGTGACGCAGACGGTCACGCTGACCAACGCCACACCTCAGGATCGCCCGGAGGGTCCGCCGGAGCGCGTGGGCTACGAGACGTCGTGGCTGAAGAACGCCTACATCCTCTATGTGCCCGATACGGCCACCGACTTCCGCGCCGACTACCCGAGCGGATTCGCCGTCCGACCGTTCAAGAACCATCCGCAGCTGGGTGGGGGCTGGGTCGACGACGGGTTCGGGCATCGCATGATCCGCATGGTGGGCTGGACGCCTCCGGGAGGCACGAATGCGGTGTCGGTCAGCTACTCGCTGCCGGCGGGCACGTTCGCGGTCGTCGACGGCGAGCTCACCTACCGCCTGCATGCCGAGCCCCAGTCACTCTTCGTGCCGTCGACGCTGTCGGTCACGGTCACGCCCCCGCCGGGCTGGACACCCATCGAGGCTGGTGGCCAGATCCAGCAGGGGTCGACCGCTACCGTCAGTGCCGTGCAGACCGCCCCCGTCGACGTCACGATGCGGTTCACCCGATGAGCAGGTACGTCGGAGCTCTCGGGGCTGCCACGCTCGCGACGATCCTCGCGCTGTGGGTGGTGCCACCGGTCGGCCTGGTGGCCGTCGCCGTCATGATGGTGCTCCTGCCGCCGTGGGGTCGCTCGCTCACCGAGCGTGCGGTGATCTCCGGCGTCGTCCTGCTCGGCGTCATCGCCCTCGTGATCCCCCGCGCGGGCTCGGTGCCGGTCACGAGCGTGAGCGCGAAGGTGCTGTTCAGTCTCCTCCTCATCGGGCTGATGGCCCTGCGCCTGGCGCCCTCCCTGCGTGCAGTGCGCATCCCGCGACCGTCGGTCACCGACGGGCTGGCCGCCGTCCTGGCCGTTGTCAGTGCCGCGTGGCTGATGGCCGCCTATGTCGGCCGGTCGAGCGTGGAGATGGTCAGCAGCCTGTTCTTCAGCGGATGGGACAACCAGGCGCACTACACGTCGTTCGCCAACACGTTCACGTCGCAGAGCACGACATGGCCGACGGTCGACGGTGCCGTCGCGTGGAACCAGTGGTATCCGTCCCTGCACTCGACTCTCTGGGCCCTGCTGGAGAAGGTCGTCGACTCCGGTGACGTCACGCGTCCGGAGCTGCTGTGGCCGTACGTGCAGTGGAACGCCCTGTCGTTCGCTGCGTGCCTGGTCGCCCTCGCGTGGGTGGCGGGCGATCTCGCTGCGCGCATCGGCGGTCGCGATCGTGCCTCCTGGACACGCCCGATCGCCTTCGGGGCGTTCGCGCTCTTCGCCGTGCTCGGCAGCCCGGCGTTTCTCTACAACGCGGGCTTCACGAACTTCCTGATGGGCGTGACCGTCGTCATCGTCGCGGCCTACGTGGGCGGCAGAAGCCTGCGCTCAGCGCGCACCCTCGGCTGGTTCCTGGTGCCACTCGCCGGGCTCGCGGCCATCGGACTGTGGACGCCGCTCGCTCTCGGGCTGCTGCCGTCGGCGGTCGTGGTGGCCTACGCGCTCATGCGGTATCGCTGGCCGCTCGGGGTTGCGTGGCTGGTCGGCTCCGCTGCGCTCGCCGCGTTCATGGCGCTCACGCAGGCCAGCGCGATCCTCGGCGTGGAGCCCGGGCAGAGCACGGGAGACTTCACCGCGAACCTCGGCGCAGTCGGCACCGGCATGGTGCCGTTCAACATCGGGCTCGCGCTCGCCTCGCCCGTCATCGCCGCCCTCACCATGATCCTGCTCATCCGCAGTGGCCGGTGGCCTCTCGCTGTCGCGATCGCCGGACCGGTCGCCGGACCGGGCATCGTCGCGCTCATCTTCGTCGGCGGAGCGGACGCGGCAGAGGTCTCGCGCCTGCAGGCCTACTACGTGCTCAAGCCGCTGGACGCCATGCTGCTTGCCATCGCACCCGTGATCGCAGCACTGCTCGCCGTCGCGCTGACCCGTGCACTCCAGGGCACATCCCGCGCGACGTCCGGCATCAGTGTCGCGCTGGGTGGTGCGATCGTCCTCGGCCTGCTCGGCTACGTAGGAGCCTCCACCCAGTTCTCCGAGGGATTCCGTGCTGCCCCGGGTGTGCAGGCTGGTGTCGAGCGCATGAAGGGGATCGAAGACCCGCTGATCGGGGAGTCCATCATCCGCGCGCAGCAGGCGGCCGTCGACTATCCAGACGACACCACCTTGATCTGGGACGGGGCCGGCACCCTGCCGAATCTGTGGGTCGCGACCCTGCACGGGGTGATGAGCAAGACGCAGCAGCGTTTCTACCGCGACCTGCCGCCCTTCCCGTACGAGGAGGACGACACCGGCTACGTCGACCTCGCACTGCAGCTCAACCCCGACATGGACATCGTCGCGCTGTGGTTCCGTCCCTCCACCGGGGAGCTCATGCGCGCATGGGTGCAGGAGCGCGGCGACGAACGCATCACGCCGGTGCAGGTGCCCATGCCGTCGAACCTGCTCTGCCCGGAGTGCACGAGCTGATCGATCAGCGAGGCAGGGCAGCGCGGAAGGCGAGGCAGGAGTCGTACATCGGCAGCAGACCCGACGCGACGGCGTCGGCGAGCGTCGGAGCCGCCTCATCCTTCGGTGACAGAAGGATCTCCATGTCGGTCGGCCATGGCAGGGCGAGCTGGGCGTCCAGCGGGTGGATGCCGTGCTCGCGGGTGGGCGCATAGGGCTCGGAGCACAGGTAGCCGACGGTGACGGAGTCGGTCAGCGCGCAGAAGGCGTGACCGAGACCCTCCGAGATGTACAGCCCCTGACGCGACTCGTCATCGAGCTCGACGGCCTCCCATTGGCCGAAGGTGGGTGAGCCCATGCGGATGTCGACGACGATGTCGAGGATCCGGCCCGAGAAGCACTGCACGTACTTGGCCTGCCCGGGAGGCACGTCGGCGAAGTGGATGCCGCGCACGGTGCCGAGGCGGGACTGGCTGATGTTCATCTGCTGCAGCGAGAACGCATGACCGATGGCGGGCTCGATGACGGAGGCCTTGTACGACTCGAGGAAGACCCCGCGATCATCGGGTCGGAGAACGGGCGTGAACAGCCACGACCCCTCGATCGACAGCGGCCGCGCCTCCACGTCGCGGAGGCTATCAGCCGGCAGTCGGTACGGTTGCGATGTGAAGGTCGCCTTGATGGGTACCCGCGGGGTGCCTGCGTCGTACGGCGGCTTCGAGACGGCGGTCGAGGAGATCGGCAAGCGCCTGGCAGCTCGCGGCTACGACGTCACGGTGTACTGCCGCAACCCTGGACAGACGATCACCGAGTTCGAGGGCATGCGACTGGTGAATGCCCCGGCGCTGCGGCACCGCATGGCGGAGACGCTCAGCCACACCACCGCCAGTACCGCGCACGCGATCGTGCGCGATCACCCCGATGTCGTCCTGCTCCTCAACGCCGGCAACGCCCCGCTCCTGCAGCCGCTCAGGCTCGCGGGCATCCCGACTGCCATTCACCTCGACGGCCTGGAGTCCAGGCGCGAGAAGTGGCGCGGCACCGGGGCGAAGTACTACCGCTGGGCGGAGCGGGCTTCGGTCAAGTGGGGCGATGAAGTGATCGCCGACGCCCAGGCGATCGCCGACCACGTGCGACGCACGTACGGGCGCACCTGCACCGTCATCCCCTACGGCGCCGAGGTCATCGATCCGGGCCTTGACCGACTGTCCGAACTGGATCTCGCCCCGCACGGCTACCACCTCATCGTCGCCCGCTTCGAGCCGGAGAACCACGTGCTCGATGCCGTTCATGCCTACTGCGCGAGCCGTGAGACGCGCCCGCTCGTCGTCGTCGGCAGCGCCCCCTACTCGCAGTGGTACGTCGACAAGGTCCACAGCGCTGCACGCAACGATCCCCGGGTCCGCTTCACCGGGGGGATCTACGACCAGCAGGTGCTCGACCAGCTCTACGCGAACTGCATCACCTACATCCACGGCCACTCCGTCGGGGGCACGAATCCCTCCCTGCTGCGGGCCATGGGGGCCGGTGCTCCGGTCCTTGCCTATGACGTGGAGTTCAGCCACGAGGTCACCGCCGACCAAGCCCTGTTCTGGCGCGATGCGCCGATGCTCACGCACTTCCTCGACGCGATCGGCGACGGCGAGTTCACCTCGGAGCTGGGCGCCTTCGCGACCGCTGGACGCCAGCGCATTCTCGAGGCCTACCAGTGGGAGCAGGTCACGGACGACTACGAGGCCCTGATCCAGCGCCTCGCCGCACGACGAAGGAAGGCCCGGCGTTGACCCGCGTGGCGGCCGTGCTCGTGACGTCGAACTCCGAGCGGTGGCTCGAGCAGACGCTGGCCAGCGTGCGCGACCAGGCCCGCCCGGCCGACGAGATCGTCATCGTCGACGACGCCTCAAGCGACGGCACTGGCGCCGTCATCGACCGGGTGCTGGGTCAGCGCGCGCGTGTTGTGGCGTCCCGGGCGCGGTCGACGGACAAAACCTCGCGCATCGCCGCGAACTTCCGTCAGGGACTGCAGGAGGTGCGCGACTGCGGAATCGCGGTGCTCGGAGACCATGACGACGTCTGGCACCCGCAACGAATTGCCCATCAGGTCGAGGTGCTCGATGTGTGGCGTGACATCGAGCTGCTGGCCTCTGATGGCCGGCTCGTCGACGTCGACGGCGCACCGGTTCCCGGATCGCTGCGCACGGCGTTCCCCGTTCCGGCGGATTTCAACGAGATGTCTCCGGCGCTGCAGGTGCGCACAGTCATCCGACGAAGTGTCGCCACCGGCGGGGCCAGCGCGGTGCGGCCGGAGGCCTTCGCGGACGTCGAGATCCCGCCGGGCTGGCTGCACGACCGGTGGTGGAGCCTCGTCGCGGCGGCTCGGGGGTCGCTGCGCGTCGACGTCGATGCCGTCATCGACTACCGGGTCTCACCTGAGCAGGAGGTGGGCCTGGATCGGGGACACCAGGCGCGCAGTGCCGTGCAGCGGCTGCGGACCGGACTGGCGTCGGCCGGCAGCACGATGAGCCGGATTCGCGACCTGCAGGGTCTGAGTCGCTACGCCACCCCGAGCACGTCCGCGGAGTTCGCGGGGAGCCGCCTGCTGCGCACCCTGATGTAGTCAGTCGACCCATTGCAGGTTCGTCACGCACACATGCGCCTCGGGCGAGCCGATGCCGAGGAAGGGCACCGTGGTGCACGACGGAGGCGAGGGCTGCGACCATGGCGGCAATGAGGCGTAGAACGCGTCGATCTGGGCCCGCTGCGGCGCATACATGACGATCGCAGCCGGTCGGGCCTCCGAGAGGGTGTTCACCCCATTCGGTGACAGGACGGCCTCCTCGGGCACGTTGTTGTACCAGCCCCACAGCTGCATCCCGGCGATACCGGCAGTGAGGCGATCGGGATCCGTCCAGATCATGACCTTCTCGCCACGGGTGGTGTTGGCGAGCACGAACTCCTCTGCGGCCACCTTGGAGCGCATGAGCATCTCGTTGCTGAAGTCCTCGTAGGCGGCCCGGAACGGGAACTGCCCGTAGGTGCCGAGGAGCCCGCGGCCGTTCTGCAGGATCTGGGCGCCCACGGCCAGGGACCCGAGGGCCAGTGCTGCAGCGAGGCCCCCCGCTACGACACGGCTCCTGCGCAAGGCCACGGCAGCGACGAGAGCGAGGACGGTGACGAGCAGTGCGATCAGGACGCCGATCGGGTACGGCACGTCCGTCGACCAGTGACCGCTCCAGACGATCAGGGGAATGAACGCCAGTCCGAGGATGAACCCGGGCCAGCCGAGGCCGCGGCGGCCGACCATCGCGCCGAAGCCCAGTGCCAGCGCAGCCAGCGCACCTGGCCAGAGCTTCGCCACATACGTCGGCGCCTCCAGCCATGGTCCGGGGACGAGCACGTAGTAGACGACGGTGAAGGCGATGCTCAGGCTCGACACGATGAGTGCGGCGGTCGCCCCGCGAGAGCCGCGTGTGGTCACGACGACGATGACGGCGATCACCACCGCCACCAGCGGCACGAGCAGGGCTATGTCACGCTGCCACGTGGTGGCATCGCCGATGAACGAGGAGTAGTCGAGCTGCGCGTTCCACGTCAGATACGTGTCGAACCAGTTGCGGCCATTGAAGATCGCGAACCCGGCGATGAGGAACATGACGAACACCGCGGCGAACCCGGTCGCCGCGATGACGACATCCAGCAGCAGGTGCCGCCACCGGCCGACGCCGTCGACCACGAGCCGCATGATCCGCAGCGGGATCCAGATCGCCAGCCCCAGCAGGAGTCCGTACGGATTCGTCATCACCAGCCAGGCGGCGACCATGCCCGACAGCAGCACCGTCAGCCACGGCCACTTCGGCGAGCCGACCACCGGCCAGGCACCCAGCAGCACCAGCAGCAGCACTCCTGCCATGACCGTGCCAGTGAGGTAGGAGTTGCCGGCGAAGCTCAGCACCATGGTGTTCAGACCGGCGAAGGCCCCCATGAGCGTCGCCCACTGCCAGGTGGACTGCATGCGAACCAGTGCATAGACCGAGCCCACGATCACGACCAGCAGCAGTATCCGCCAGATCTCGAACCCCAGCCACGGATCGACGGTGGTGACGAGGAAGCGCACCGGCGCGATGTAGCCTAGGCGTGTCCAGGTGTAGGCGGGCTCAGACCGCGAGGTGACCTCGTCGCCGAAGAGGGCCAGCGAGGCGTAGAACTCCGAGTCGGGGGAGTTGAAGCCGGTCCAGCGCTCGGCGCCGGAGAACCGGGCGATGAGCGCACTGATGGCGAGGATCACGACCCCATCGCGCCACGTGTGCCATCGGCTGGTGGGACTCAGGGCGCTCACCCCGCCACGCTACCGACCTGACTCCGGACGTGACCGCTAGTGTGCTCACCTATTCTCGATTCTGAAGTCAGGGGCAGTCCGTGCATACGCGCCACGTACTTGCCGGTGTGGGGGCGCTGGCCATGTTCGTCACTCTCTCGGCATCTCCCGCCTACGCGGCCTACGAGACCGAGACCGACTACGCCATCCCAGCCATGGTGGACACGCACTTCTACAACGTGGATGTCACCAAGGTGCCTACCGCTGTCGGCACGCCCTACGTGACGACGCTCGATGCCACGTCGGTCCTCTCGCTCGACTGGGACTTCGAGGTGGCCGTCACGGACGTCATCCAACGGACCTCCAGGTCGCTGGGATCTCTGGCGCTGCCCGCGGGTGCCCGTGTTCTGGACTTCCAGTACTTCCCAGAGTGGAAGGCGACATCCTCGGCTGTTCCCGTATTCGTCTCGTACTCATATGTCGAGGAGCAGACCCGATGCAATCGCCTGGTCCTGCGCGAGGCGACGGTTGACTCCTCTGGTGCCGGTGCCCACTCACTCGGACGCATCTGGTTCAGCTCCCCGTGCTTCCCCCGACCTGTGGAAAGTCCGTACATCCTCGCCCAGTCCGGTGGGCGTATGGCGCTGGCACCGAAGGACATGCGGGCGAACCCGGCCAAGCCTGAGTTCTTCCTGGGAGTAGGGGACTTCCGGATCGCCAAGCCCTATGACCTCAAGATGAGCAAGCAGGCACGCGCCTTGCTGTCCACGGTCGTTCGCATCGCCGCTCCCGGCACCTACGAGGTGTGGACCGAGGGAGTGCGCAACCCGCAGGGGCTTGTCGCCGGTCGTGTTGATGGAAAGCGTGAACTCCTGGGCACCAGCCAGGGTCCCCGTGGGGGTGATCAGTTCTATGTCGCCCGCAAGGGTGCGAACTACGGATGGCCCCATCGTTCCTACGGGACGTCCTACGTCTCGGAGGATGCTCCCGATCGTCCCGATGTGGAAGGCACGCTGCGCGGGTACGACGAGCCGCTGTTCGATTGGACTCCCTCAGTTGGGCTCTCGACCATGATGCAGGTTCAGGGCCCGGCCTTCGATCGTTGGTGGGGCACTCAGGGCGGCAAGGCCACGGCGAACGTCATCGTCGCTGGTCTGGGTGCCCGCTGGCTGTACCGGATGATCGTCTCGAAGGGTGCCGTACGCGGATACGAGGGCCTCTACATCGGGGCTAGGGCTCGCAGTCTTGCCCAGTTGCCCAATGGCTACATCGTGGTCGGCCTCGATGGTGGCAAGGAACTCTTGGTCCTCTCCCCAACGTGGGTGTGGTACTCGCCGTTCGAGGAGAAGGTTCCTGTCGGGTTCACCCCGTCCCGGTAGGTGACCTCTACCCTGTAGTCGTGCCGTCGACCCGCTCCGAGACCGTCCTTCTCGACGTCACCGACCTCGTCGAATTTCTGCAGCGTCAGGAGTCGGTGTCGGGTGTGCAGCGCGTCATCGCCGAGACGGCACCGCTGCTCATGACCGCCGACCCCGGGATCACGCCCGTCGTGCTCGACCGGCCCCGGGGCGTCTTCGTGGGCCTGTCGGAGTCCGAGGCGCAGGTGCTCCTGCGGCAGGGTGTGCAGTCGACGTCGACCCTGAGTCGGGATTCCCTCGCCCAAGCGGCGGATGCGTGCCTCGCTCGCGCGCACGCGGCCACCCCGATCGTGATCACCGCTGAATCCGTCATGGTCTTCCTCGGTGCGGTGTGGATCAACGACGCCCTGATGCTCGCCGCGCGTGATGCGCACGCGCAGGGCGCGCGGTGTGTCTACCTGCTGTACGACCTCACACCGGTGCTCGAGACCGGCCACACCGCAGCCGTCAACAAGCTGTTCGACCGCTACCTCGGCCTGATCACCCAGACCGCGAGCCGTATCCCGGCGATATCGGAGTCCAGTCGACGTGACTACGAGCAGTACTGCGCTCAACGAGGCTGGCGGGCGCCGGGTGGTGCTGCCACGGGACTGCCGTGCGGGCTCACCCCGGAGAGATTCGATCTCGGCGAGTCGCCGTGGCCGCGGCCCTACGCGCTCTTCGTCGGCACCGTTGAATCACGAAAGAACCACATCCTCGCCCTGCGCGCGTGGCAGCGGCTCATGGACGACGGTGCCGACGAATTTCCCGATCTCGTGTGCATCGGCCGGCTCGGCTGGCACGCCGACGAGTTCCTGCGCGAGTACATCACGACGAACGGGCTGGGTGGCCGGGTGAGCGTGCTCACCAGCAGCGTCCCCGACGCCGACCTCGCGCGCTTCTACGCCCATGCCGACTTCACGGTCTACCCATCCCGGTACGAAGGCTGGGGGCTTCCCGTCAGCGAGAGCCTTGCCTTCGGCAGACTGCCCGTGGTCGCCCACAACTCCTCCCTGCCGGAGGCAGGTCGCGATCTGGCGGCCTACTTCCGCACCGATGACGTCGACGACCTCGTGCGGGTGCTCCGCGCGCGGGCTCTCGACCCGCAGGCCCGGCGTCTGGCTGAGCAGGCCATCGCGGGCGACACGAGTGACGGCATCACCTGGGCCTCGGTGGCTGGCATCATCGGCCAGGAGGTTGCTGCGGCCGTCGCAGCGGAAGGCAGGGAACCCGTGATCCCCGACATCGAGCTCGGCCGCGAGTACATGCTGGCCGTGGGCCAGCCCGCGCCCGACGGCGGGCATGCCGACCAGTTCATGGCACACCTGCAGTCCGAGGGCCTCACCCCGATGCTGCGCCAGCCACGGGGTGAGCGCGACCACGAGATCGTGGACGCGGCGGTGATCGGCACCTTCGGCGCACCGCAGGTGTGGGGCAACGAGATCCGCCCCGGTCGTCGGGTCGACTTCCGCGTGCGGCGTCCGGTCGACGGACCGCTCACCCTTCTGGTCTCCACCCGCTCGATGCCGGGCGTTGCCACCATCGAGGCTGTCGGTCCTGGAGGTCCGGTGCGCCAGGACGTCTACTTGGGCTCGGTGATCTCCCTGCCCCTCGGCGACGGCAGGGCGGGTGAGCCGGCGCAGGTGTCGCTCACCGTCGTTGATGCGCACGACTCCATCGAGGGATTCCTCGGCATCCGTTCCTTCGTCGTGCTGAATGCGGACGACCTCCGGGCCGAGGTGATCGCGCACAGGTCCGCGGCTGAGGCACTGCGCCAGGAACTCGACTTCATGAGCAACACACGATCGTGGAAGGTGACGGCGCCGTTGAGGCGCTGGAAGGGCCGGGGCGCATGAGCACCGGCGCCGAACTCTGGAAGCACGCCAAGCAGCGGATACCGGGGGGGTCGATGCTGCTGAGCAAGCGCGCGGAGCTGCAGCTGCCCGCTGGCTGGCCCGCCTACTTCGACCGCACGAGCGGCGTCAGCATCTGGGATCTCGACGGAGTCGAATACCTCGACTTCGGCTTCATGGGGATCGGCACGAACATCCTCGGCTACTCCCATCCGAAGGTTGACGAGGCCGTGCAGCGCACGGTTGCCAAGGGAAACCTCTCGACGTTGAACGCCCCTGAGGAGGTGTGGCTCGCCGATCGGCTCGTCGAGCTGCACCCATGGGCCGACATGGTCCGCTACGCCCGAAGTGGCGGCGAGATCTGCGCGATCGCGGTGCGCATCGCCCGAGCGGCCTCGGGCCGCGACAAGGTCGCGTTCTGCGGGTATCACGGCTGGCACGACTGGTACCTCGCCGCGAACCTCGGTGCCGACGACTCCCTCGACGGTCACCTACTGCCGGGCCTGGAGCCCAAGGGCGTGCCGCGGGTTCTTGCGGGCAGCGCGATCCCGTTCCGCTACAACGACCTCGACGCCCTGCGCTCGATCCTCGAGAGTGATTCTCAGGTCGGTGCCATCTACATGGAGGTGCAGCGCAGCACGCCGCCCGCACCGGGCTTTCTCGAGGGTGTTCGTGAGCTCGCAACCAAGCACGGGGCCGTGCTGATCTTCGACGAGTGCACATCGGGCTTCCGTCGCACGCTCGGTGGCCTGCACCTGCACTACGGGATCGAGCCAGACCTCGCCACGTTCGGCAAGACCCTCGGCAACGGCTACGCGATCACCGCCGTGATCGGCCGCGAGGAGGTCATGCAGGCCGCGCAGTCGACCTTCATCTCCAGCACCTTCTGGACGGAGCGCATCGGCCCCACGGCGGCCCTCGCCACCCTCGACGTGATGCAGGAGGAGGACGCACCAGCGAGGGTGCACGTGATCGGCGAGCACATGCAGGCGCACTGGCGCCGCCTCGCCGCGGACGCCGGCCTGACGCTCACCATGGGTGAATTGCCGGCACTGTCGACCTACAGCGTCGACGGACGCGACCCGCTGCTGGCGAAGACCTTCCTCACCACTCGGCTCCTGCAGGCCGGGTTCCTCGGCGGTCCGGTGTTCTACGCCTCGATCGCGCACACTCCTGAGCTCACTGAGCGCTACCTCGCGGCCCTGGCCCCGATCTATGCCGAGCTCGCCTCCCTCGATGACGCTGGCCTTGCTGCGGTTCTGCCCGACGGGCCGGCTCAGTCGGGTTTCGCCCGCCTGACCTGACCTCTCGTCGTTTCTCCCGCGACGTGGGACAAACGAGCAAGGTAGGTGCGTTTCCGGGATTTTTGGCTCACTCGTCCCTGTGGATAGCGGTTTGGCTCTCCGCGGAAGTGTCTGCACAGTGCGCTTATGCCCGCCCCACGACGAAGCTCTGCCGAGCTGGAGATCCTGCGTGAACGCGTACGCGTCCGGGCGGGAGCGCAGGGAGGGGTCTTCCGCCGCAGCGACCTTGCAGCGTGGGGACTCGAACCCACGGCAGTTCTGACCATGCGTCGCAACGGCACCTGGGTGCGTCTTCACCACGGTGTCTACGCGGATCGTCACGTGGTCGAAGGCGCCGTAACCCCTCAGGCTCGGCACCTGCTCCTCGCTGCAGCGGCTTGCGCAGCGATCGAGGGCCCGGTCGCCTGCTTCGGGGTGACGGCAGCTCTGCTCCAGGGGATTCCCGTCGACAGTCGACTCCTGGGTCACATCGAGCTGGTTCGCCCTATCGGTCGCGACAGCCGTGCACTTCGCAGGCGGATATGCAAGCCGGAGCACTTGCCGGCTGCCACCATTCACATTCTGGATATCGATGACGCCGATCTGACGGTGCACGCTGGCCTTCCGACCACGGGCCGGAATCTGGCAGCCTGGACGGCCGCCATGGCGGGTGACGTCGACTGGGGAGTGGTGACACTCGACGCTGTGGCCTGGCAGGCACCGGAAGTGCTGGCTGCCATCGCGGAGTACAGCGGTCGATGGACGCACCTGGCCGGATCAGGGATCGCGCGCCAGGCTCTGGGCCACGCCCGCACTGGATCGCAGAGCCCCTTGGAGTCCCTGTCTCGTGTGCGTCTCGTCCGAGCGGGTATGCCGGAGCCGCGCTTGCAGGTACCACTGCATGACGCTCGGGGGCTCGTGGGCATCGTGGACATGCTGTTCGAGGCTTACGGCGTCGTCGGAGAGGCCGATGGCGTGGAGAAGTACGTCCGTCGTGAGGATCTTGTGAGGGAGAAGAGGCGCGAGGATCGGATCAGAAGCCTGGGATTCCCCGTGGTGAGGTGGGATTGGTCGGCTGCCCAGGGTTCGATGCGCGGAGTGGCGGACGAGATCCGGAGAGCCTCGTCCTACAGCCGCGTCAGACGATCCTCGTAGGTCATGACAGGTGACCGAGACGGGAGAGGTGAACCAAGTGGACCCATGAGGGGTCGAATTGGCTCACCTCTCCCGTGTCGCGGGACTAACGGACTAGCGACGCGCGGGGCGACGCGGCGGTGCCGTCACAGTGATCGTGTAGGTCTCACTGCCGGGCTTGATCGCTGCGGTTCCCGGGCTCTGCGCCGTCACCTGGCACTGGCCGGGCGACAGGGCCGTGAGCACGGCACCGGCGATCACGCAGTTGCCCTGCTCGCTAAAGATGACCGTCGTGCCCGACTGGCTGGTGCCCGCGAGTGTCACCGTCGAGCCGGCCTGCATGGTGATGGGCTGCGCGATGTTCCAGACTGGCTGGCCGGGCGGATCGACCGTGATGTTGTCGGTCGGGCGAGTCGGGTTCACCGTCACGAGCTGGCTGGAGGTGCCATTCGACCAGACGAGGCTGCCGGGAGAGCCAGTGGCACCCGTGTAGGACGCGGAGATGGTGTTGATCCCGCCTGCGGGCGGTGCCCACTGGAAGCTGGCCACGCCGTTCGTCGTCGGGATGGATCCGCTGATCCCCGTGGTGTTGAAGGTGAAAGCGACGGTGCCCGGCGGGAACCCGTTGCCGATCACGCCCTGGAGGACGGTGGGCTCCCCGACGTACAGGTTGGCGGGCCACCGAATCGCGAGGGGCGTAGATGCCGAGGTGGAGTTGGGGTTCGAGATCGGACTCGTGGACCCGGTGAAGGCACCGTTGTCGGAGGTGTAGGTGGCCTGGATGTTGATGTTGCCTGACTGGGTCGGCGTCCACGGCAGCAGCGCCGTGGAGCTCGAGTTGCCGATCCCACCCGTCAGGGGAGCCGTCGAGATGGCCACCCCGCTGCCGTACTGCAGGTTGACGGTGCCGGTGGGGTTGAGGTTGCCGAGGGGTGCGACGACGATCGCCTCGAGGGTGTTGCTGGCGTTCTGCTGCACGTTGTTCTGCGCCATCAGCACTGTGTAGGTGGGCATGGGAACGACGGTTGCGCTGGTGGAGCCGAGGCTGGCGATAGTGCCCAAGCCGTTGAACACCCACGTGCCGGGGGCTCCGGGGGTCCACGTCACGGATCCGTAGCCGTTGGACCCGATCGTGGTCTGCATGGTGCTGGAGAACCCGCCGACCTGCGCTCCGATCGTGACGGTCTGCCCGACCGCCTGGGGTGCACTGATGACGATCTGGGTCTCGATCCCGACCATGCTGTTGGGCGCGGCGATGAAGCCCTTCGCGGCCGCGGCGGCGGGCGCGCCGAAGGCGAGCGCACCGCCTGCAGTCATGCCGAGGACGAGGGCGGCGGACAGCAGTCCGCGCGTCAGGCGGGTGGTTGGGCGTGACATGGATCCTCCTCGCGGCGCCCGTCAGGGCAGCAGAGCCGTCGTTTCCCTTGAAGGGTACCCACGCCACCGGGCATTTCGCCGCACATCGGTCACGAGGACGGCCGGTAGGCTGCCTGCGTCATGGGTGGAAGGGGCGGTGCGTCGTGCTGACCAGCCTCTACTCGCAGCGAGCGCTGATCCTGGCCTTCGCCAATCGCGACTTCGCCACCCGCTACCGCTCCAGCGTGCTGGGCTGGGCGTGGTCCCTCCTGCAGCCGCTGGCCACGCTGGTGGTGTTCGCCGCGGTGTTCAGCATCGTGTTCCGTATCCAGGCCCCAACCCTGGGCTCCGGCAACGGCACGTCCTACGCGGCGTTCCTGTTCACGGGCATCGTCACGTGGGGGATGTTCTCGGGGATCCTCAACCTGTCGATGACCCAGTTGAAGTCAAACGGCGAACTGCTGAAGAAGGTGCAGTTCCCGGCGTGGGCGCCCATTCTCGGGGCGTCGATCGTGCAGCTCATCCAGGTGGTGCTCGAGCTCATCGTCCTCATCGCGATGTTCCTGTTCCTGCTCAACGTGGGCTGGACGTGGATCCTCGCGTTGCCGATCCTCGTCGGGCTGCTGCTGTTCGCCCAGGGGATCGGACTGATGCTCTCGATCCTGAACGCGCGATACGGCGACGTGCAGTACATCGTCGCGGTCGCACTCGGAGCCCTGTACTTCCTGACTCCGATCCTGTACCCGCTCGACATGATCGAGGGGCAGAGCGACCTCCTCGCCTGGGTGATCAAGCTCAACCCGATGACGTGGTTCGTCGAGAGCATGCACGACGTCATGTACTCGCTCGTCGCGCCCGCCTGGTGGGTGATCGTCGCGCTGCTCGGTGGAGGGTTCCTCACCTTCTGGCTCGGCCTTGCGGTGTTCGACCGCAGCAGCGAGGACATCGGGGAGCTGCTCTGATGGCTGAGAACTTCGCGGTCGACGTGCAGCACGTGGGCAAGCGCTTCCTGCGCCACCCCGACCGTCGCAGCTCCCTGAAGGAGCGCATCGTTCGCGGCAGGGCGAAGAACGCGCAGGACTTCTGGGCGGTGCGTGACGTCTCGCTGCAGATTCCCAAGGGCAGCGTCTACGGCCTCATCGGCCACAACGGCTCGGGCAAGTCAACCCTGCTGAAGATGATCGGCGGCATCTACCGGCCGACGGAGGGGTCGATCAATGCGCAGGGCCGGGTGGCCGCCCTGATCGAGCTTGGCGCCGGATTCCACCCGGACATGACGGGCCGCGAGAACATCGCCCTCAACGGCTCGATTCTGGGGCTGTCGCGCAAGGAGATCGCGGCCGTCACCGACGAGATCATCGAGTTCAGCGGGCTGACGGAGTTCATCAACGATCCGGTGAAGCACTACTCCAGTGGCATGTACGTACGTCTGGGCTTCTCCGTTGCCGTGCACATGAAGCCCGACGTGCTGCTCGTCGACGAGGTGCTCGCGGTCGGCGATGAGGAGTTCCAGCGCAAGTGCTTCGACCACCTGTACGGCCTGCGCAAGGCGGGCAAGACGATCATCGTCGTCAGCCATGGTCTGGGGCAGCTGGAGGGGCTCTGCGACGAGGTCGCGTGGCTCGACCATGGCCGCATGCAGGAGCACGGTCCGGCCGTCGAGACGATCGCCTCCTACCTGCGCAAGGTGAACTCCGACGAGGCTGCGCGCATGCCGATGGTGGCGGCGACGCGCGACGGTGAGTCGGGTGAGCACCGAGCCGGCGACGGTTCCGTGCGCGTGACATCGGCGGAGATCGTCGACGCCGATGGCAACCAGCTCACGCACGGCGAGACGGGCGCTCCGCTGGCCGTGCGGGTGAGGTTCTCGGTCCCGCAGGAGATCCTCGGCCCGAACATCCGGATCGCCCTGCAGCACGACTCCGGCACTCTCGTGACGATGCTCAGCAACCACCGATGGGGCTTCGACTTCGGCACCATCGTCGGCGATCACACCGTGACGATGACCCTGCCCCGCAATCCCCTGCTCCCGGGCCGATACAGGGTCCACATCGACGTCTTCGACTACACCGGATCCCGCCTGGTCGACTCCTGGAACGACGCCCTGGAGTTCGCCGTGCGCAGCCCCCGTGGCGAGATGGGCCAGGGCCTGATCGAGCTCGAGCCCGAGTTCCACTTCGACTAGGCCGGCCGATCATCATGCAGGAGTCGAATCCGATCATTCGCGCCAAGCGCCGCGCGGGCCGCGTCAAGCGCTACGTGAAGCGCAAGGTTTACGAGCGCAATATCGGCAAGCAGTACAAGGCCTGGCTGGCCGAGGCAGCCACCGTCGAACCTGGATCCACCGACCACGGGTTCACGATCAGCATCATCGTCCCGGTCTACAACCCGCCGGTGGCCTTCCTGCGCGAGTGCCTCGACTCGGTCATCGAGCAGCAGGCCAGGAACTGGCAGCTCGTGGTCGCGAACGATGGTTCGACCAAGCCCGACGTGATCGACTACCTCGACGAGTTCCTCGAGGCCCATGCAGACGACCCGCGGATCGAGGTCGTCACGAAGGCCAACGGCGGCATCTCGTCAGCGCTGAACGTCGCGCTCGAGCGCGCGACGGGCGAGTATGTCGGCATGCTCGACCACGACGACGTCCTGGACCGCCGGTGCATCGACGCGTTCTCGCAGGCCATCGAGCAGCACGGCCGCCCCGACGCGGTCTACTCCGACGAGGACAAGGTCGATGCGAAGGGCGAGCACTTCGAGCTCTACTGCAAGCCGGACTTCTCGCCCGAGTTGCTCCTCACGCAGATGTACCTGTGCCACTTCACGGTCTTCCGCACGGAGAGCGTCAAGGTGGTCGGCGGCCTGCGCAGCGAGATGGACGGCGCCCAGGACTTCGACCTCGCCCTGCGCCTGCTGCCGCAGCTCGTCGACGTCGTCCACCTGCCCCGGCCGTACTACCACTGGCGTGCGTGGAGCGAGTCGACCGCGCTCACGATCGATGCCAAGCCCTGGGCGCAGGAGGCAGCGGCCCGCGTGCAGCGCGAGCACCTGCAGCGCACGTTCGGCGGCGGTGACGTGACACCGAGCCGCGTCCCGGGCCTCAATGAGGTGCATCCGCGGCTGACCGACACCCCCCGGGTGTCGGTGATCATCCCGACGATCGGCACACCCAACGCCTCGGGCGGTGGCCGGTTCGTCGATGACGCCGTCGCCTCGCTTGCGGCCAACGAGCAGAACGTCGAGCTCGAGTTCGTCATCGTCACCACCGGCGTCATCCCCGAGGTGACCGCCGACACCGGCCGCCACACTCTCCGCCGCGTCGTGTACGAGACGAGCCAGTTCAACTTCGCCGCGGCGATCAACCTCGGCCGGCGTGCAGCGTCGGGTGACTGGCTGCTCATCCTCAACGACGACACCACGGTGGCCGAGCCGAACCCCGTCACGCGGATGCTCGAGATCGGCCAGATCGACGGAGTCGGCATCGTGGGCTGCAAGCTCACCTACCCCGACACCCGACTCCAGCACGTCGGCCTGGTGCTGCTGCCCAGCGGCCCGACGCACGCATGGATCGGCAGGCTGGCGAAGGAGCCCGGCTACTTCGGCTCGACCCTCACTCCCCGCAACTACCTCGCGGTCACGGCGGCCGCAATGCTCGTCCGAACGAGCGTCTTCGACGAGCTCGGTGGGTTCGACGAGGCCTTCGCCCGCGACTTCAACGACGTCGACTTCTGCCTGCGGGCGCACCGCTCCGGGCATCGCATCGCCTGGACCCCCTACGCCCACTTGACCCACCACGAGGGCGCCAGCATGGCGCGCCGCAAGGCCGATCCGCGGGAGTCCGCCATGTTCGCGGAGCGCTGGGGCAGCAGCTACCCCGAGGACCCGTACTACTCCCCGGCCCTCAACCCGGCCCTCGAGCGCATCTACGAGGCGCTGTAGCGGACCCTGCCTGACGTTCGACGCTCAGCGTCCGCCGGAGGTCCCGTCCAATCCGGTGAACGGCCCCGCCAACTGGGGACAGTGACGCATCATGATGCATCACATTGATGCTATGGTGCAGGCATGCGGACGACCGTGACTCTTCCCGACCTCGTCTACGACGACGTGCGGGTCAGGGCAGCCCAGCTGGGCAGGTCGGTGAGCTCGGTGATCGAGGAAGCGGTGCGCGTCTACCTCCTCGACGCGGCTGCACCGGCTCCGGTCACGGCGCCCCCCTTGCCGACGATGCGCTCCGGTGGGGCTCGTCCGGGAATCGATCTCGACGACATGTCCACGGTCCGGGAGATCCTCGACGAGCACGAGCCCATCGATGCTGTCCGTTGACGTCAATGTCCTGATCTACGGCTTCGATGCAGACAGTGCCCACCATGACGGCGCTGCGGCGCTGTTGGCTCGCGTCATGGCGGGGCCGGAGGTCGCGCTGATCTTTCCATCGGTCGCGGCGGGATTCGTCCGCGTGGTCACGGATCGGCGGATCCTCCAGAACCCGGCGTCACCAGCGGAGGCCACGGCCTTCCTGGATGCTCTCCTGACGCCATCGCACGTGCGTTGCAGCGAGGGAAGCGCCGATCTCTGGCCCGATCTCCGCTCCTTGCTCACCCGCTACGGGCTGCGGGGAGCGGATGTCACCGATGCCTTGCTTGCCGCGTCGGCCATCCGTGCCGGAGTGACGTGGTACTCGTACGACCGGGGGTTTGCCCGTTTCAGTGAGTTGATGTGGATCGATCCCGCGGACGTTCGCTGATGACAGCATCCTCGTGCGGCTCGATCTGATGCCGCGCTGCCGCCGCAGCCAGCCCCCCGCGCCTGTCAGGATGGTGCAGTGACCGAGCCGATCCGCACGCGCCGAGGCCGCACCCTTGTCGTCATCGGCGACCCGGCCCTGCTCACCATGGACCGCCTGGCGGAGTTCACCAGCCGGATCGACGCTGACCCCCGTATCGCAAGCCTGTCCCTTGTTGCTGTGCCCACCAGCAACGGGCAGTGGCTGCGCGCCGCCGGCCCGGCTGGTCCCCTCACCGCCGCCGCCACCGACCTCGAGGACCTCGTCGGACCGCTCGACCCTGACGATCCCGAGGCAGTCCACAGCTGGCTCACCCGTGCGAGCGAGCGGGGCCTGTGGCACGACTGGTGGATGACGAAGGACGCTGACGTCGCCCACGCCGATGCGTCACGACATCCGCAGGACGTCGACATCGTGGAGGCCGATGATCCGGCCAGCTCCCGCCACCACGTCCTGCGGGCCTATGCGCCGAAGCCGGGAAGGATGACCGTCACGGTCGACGTCACCTGGCTCGGCCCGCACGAGACCGGCGCCCAGGTGCTCACGACGGCCGCCATCGCCGGTCTCGCACGACAGGACGAGATCACCGCCATCCGGGTCGTCGGCCTCGACGAGCTGCCGCCCTACGCCCAGCACCTCACCGATCAGGAGAAGGTGCAGCTCGTTCCCGTCGATGAAGCGAAGCGCTCGGACGTCGTCTGGTACCCGAACCAGATCGACGGCCGCGGCACCATCGGCCAGGCCCGTCGGCTCGGGGCCCGCGTCGTGACGACCTACCTGGACCTCATCGCCTACGACATTCCCCGCTATCACGCGTCCGCGGAGGCCTGGCACGCCTACCGTGCCCTCCAGCGCAAGGTCGCGCTCAGTGTCGACGGCATCACCACGATCAGCGCTGACGTCGCCCAGCGGCTCATCGACGAGGTTCCGCGACTGGACCCCGAGCGCGTCGAGCCGATCGTCCTGGGCCTTGACCACATCACCGCGGCGAGTGCCCCCGAACAGCCCGGCGAGGACCTCGCCGACCTGATCAAGGCGCTGAAGGGCAAGCGCTTCGTCGTGGTCCTCGGTAACGACTTCCAGCACAAGAACCGCGACTTCGCGATCAAGGTGTGGCAGCGTGCCCTGCAGGCGGGTGAGCCGTGCGATCTCGTCCTCGCCGGCCTGCACGTGAAGTCGAGCTCCAGCAAGGAGGCCGAGGACGAACTCCGCGCGCGGCACCTTGACCTGCGCGGCACCATCCACACGGTCGGCCACGTGTCGTCGCCCAGTCGCGCGTGGCTGCTCGCGAACGCCACTGCGGCGCTCTACCCCAGCAGCGCCGAGGGCTTCGGCTTCGTGCCCTACGAGGCCGCGGCACTGGGAACGCCAACCGTCTTCACCGACTTCGGTCCGCTGAAGGAGGTGGCGCAGGCTCCCGGACTGCCCGCTACCTGGTCGGTCGAGGCGCACGCCGCCGACCTCACTGCGCTGCTCGCCAGCGAGGATGCCCGCACCGCCCGAGTTGCGGCCTTGACCCAAGCGATCGAGCGCCAGACGTGGGACGGCTTCGCAGGGCACCTCACCGACTTCTTCCGCCGCATCACGCTGATGCCTGAGGTGCCGACCAGCAGCCTCGCGGCGGAGTCAGGTGCTGACGCCGCTGCCCTCGCTGCCGTGCTGTCGAGCCGCAGCTACCGCGCGGCAGAGAAACTGCGGAGGGTGATTCGGCGCTGACGCGTCACTCGGCGGGGTCAATCACCAGATCGCTGACCTGCGCCAGCGCGTCGAAGTCACGATCAGCGTGAAGGACCGGGACTCCGTGGGTGATGGCCACGGCCGCGATGAGGCAGTCGGTCAACCTTCGAACAGTGAGGCCCTGCTGTCGTGCGGATCGATAGAGGGTTGCGGCCAGTTCGTAGTGCGCGGACGTGACCTCCAAAGTCACGGTCCGCGCGAGCAGTCCCCGAAGATCACGCACATGCGACTCTGAACGTGCCCCTGCGAGGACTTCCATGCGCACCGGATCGCACGAGGCGATTTCGGACCCAAGCAGGTGGTCAACGCGACGGCACACCGGACTTCCGGTGTCGCGAAGGAATTCGATCCACGCTGATGTGTCGAGCAGGATCACGCGGTACGCGACTCTCGCATCGCGTCGAGATCGCCTTCCCAACCGGAGCCCCGGAGGCTGCGCGCCTGCTCGAGGGACAGGGGCTCGGCCGCCAGGGCTCGCAGGGCGAAGTTCACCGCCTCACGCTTGGTCGCGAAGTTGAAGCGGGACATGACGATGTCCACGGCAGAGTCGTCAAGATCGATGTTGGTGCGTGACATACACCAAGCATACACCTGTGGCGTGCTGAGTTGTCAGCGCCCAGCGATCCGCATCAGGTACTCCCCGTACCCGCTCTTGAGCAGCGGTTCCGCCAGCGCCACGAGCTGGTCGGAGGTGATCCACCCGTTGCGCCATGCGATTTCCTCGACGCAGCCGACCTTGGTTCCGGTGCGGTCCTCCATGACGCGGACGAACTCGCCGGCGTCCTGCAGGGACCGGAAGGTCCCGGTGTCGAGCCACGCGGTGCCGCGCTCGAGCACGGTGACGGTGAGCGAGCCCTGCTGCAGGTAGTGGTCGTTGACCGCCGTGATCTCGAGCTCGCCGCGGGCGCTGGGCTTGATCGACTTCGCGACATCGACGACCGTCTCGTCGTAGAAGTACAGGCCCGGGATCGCGTAGTTGCTCTTGGGCTGCGCGGGCTTCTCCTCCACTGAGAGGGCGACGCCTGCATCGTCGAACTCCACCACGCCGTACTCCGTCGGATTCGCGACCTCGTACGCGAACACGTGCGCACCGACCTGGGAGGTGAGCTCGGCCAGGTGGCGACCGAGGCGCGGGCCGTAGAAGAGGTTGTCGCCGAGGATCAGCGCCGCCTGATCACCGGCGAGGAACGTCTCGGCGATGATGAATGCCTGCGCCAGGCCCTCCGGCCGCGGCTGCACGGCGTACTGGATGGACATTCCCCACGGCGACCCGTCGCCCAGCAGTCTGGAGAAGGACTCCGAATCTTCAGGCGTGGTGATGACGAGGATCTCGCGCAGCCCGGCCGCCATCAGTGTCGACAGCGGGTAGTGGACCATCGGCTTGTCGTAGACGGGCAGCAGTTGCTTGCTCACGCCCTTGGTGATCGGCCACAGGCGACTGCCGGTCCCACCGGCCAGGATGATCCCCTTCACGCGGCCGACCCTAGCCGCGCGGCAGCAGTCCGCGCAGGCTCCCCTTGGCCTTCGCCCAGCGGTCGTCTTCAACGGTGGCCCCGAGCACGACGTTGACGCCAACGCGGCGCAGCGTGCGCAGGGCGTGGGTGGGGGACTGCCGGAACTCGCGCGGGAACAGGCGCAGCCGGTTGCGCACCATCGTCTCCCGGCGCGCCGGGGAGTGGCCCGTGGCCACGACCGAGCGGCCGAGCAGTTGCACCGCGTGCCCGGATCCGTAGCGGTGCTCGAGCCGCACCCCGCGGGCCAGCACCACCGCGAGGCCCGCTTCGCGCAGTTTCAGGCACGCCTCTGCGTCCACGGCATCGATGCCGAGAGCCTCGTCGAATCCGCCGAGGCCCGCGAGGGCGTCCACCCGCCACAGCGAGCCGGTCTGGAACACCTCGTCGGTGACGAGATGGCCGGCCACTTGTCGTGTCGGGTAGCGCAGGTCGCCGGAGGCATCGCCGATGGTCTCCGCTCCGACCACCCCCGCCCGCGGATCGGCGAAGGCCAGCAGCGAGTCGACGTATCCG
The DNA here is from genome assembly GCA_044233495.1 of Candidatus Nanopelagicales bacterium. GTDB lineage: Bacteria > Actinomycetota > Actinomycetes > S36-B12 > S36-B12 > UBA10649. Next base: position 17,474 of record JBIIJX010000003.1, on the reverse strand, counting down.
GTGGGCAGGACGGTGTCCTGGTCGACGGTGAGCAGCCACGTCGCACCCGAGGTCCGCGCGAACTCGAGTCCGTCGTTGAGGCTGCGTGCGATCCCCTCGTTGCCCTCGTGACGCAGGACGGACGCACCCAGTGCGCTGCACGAGTCGAGATAGGACGGATCCGCGGAGCCGTCGTCGACGACGAGGACCGGCACCTGCGATGACAGCAGAGCGGAGACGAGGCCGGTGATGTCGGTGATCTCGGGCTGGTAGCCCGGAACCACCGCCACGACCTCAGAGGGCACGGACCCATCGTAGGCAGGGGATAGGCTTGCCCGAGTTATCCACAGGAGGAACGGTGTCTGAGGCGAAGCGTGCGCTCATCACGGGCGTGACCGGGCAGGACGGCTCGTACATGGCCCAGCAGCTGCTGGACAAGGGCTACGAGGTGCACGGCGTCGTCCGCCGCTCGAGCACGTTCAACCGCTCCCGCATCGACCACCTGCACCACGACGAGCACATCCCCGGCAAGAACCTCCACCTGCACTACGGCGACGTCACCGACGCGGCCCGCATGCAGCAGCTGGTGCGCGAGATCCACCCGCATGAGGTCTACAACCTGGCCGCGCAGTCGCATGTGCGGGTCTCGTTCGACGAGCCCGGCTACACGGCTGAGGCCACGGGCGTGAGCACGCTGAACATGCTCGAGGCGATCCGCACGACGGACACGTCGATCCGCTTCTACCAGGCCTCCACCAGCGAGATGTTCGGCGCGTCTCCGCCGCCGCAGAACGAGGACACCCCGTTCTACCCGCGCTCGCCCTACGGCGCCGCGAAGGTCTACTCCTACTGGATCACCAAGAACTACCGCGAGGCCTACGACATGTTCGCGGTGAACGGTCAGCTGTTCAACCACGAGTCGCCCCGCCGCGGTGAGACCTTCGTGACCCGCAAGATCTCCCTCGCCGTGGCCAACATCGTCAAGGGCAATCAGACAGAGGTCTGGATGGGCAACCTCGACGCCATTCGCGACTGGGGCTACGCGCCGGAGTACACCGACGGCATGTGGCGGATGCTGCAGGCCGACGAGCCGGAGGACTTCGTCCTGGCCACCGGCACCGCCTACACGATCCGCGACTTCCTGCAGCTGTCGTTCGAGCATGTGGGCCTGGAGTGGGAGGACTTCGTGAAGTTCGACCCGAAGTTCCTGCGCCCCACCGAGGTCGACGAGCTCATCGGCGACGCCGGCAAGGCCAAGTCCAAGCTCGGCTGGGAGGCGAAGGTCCTGCCTCCGGAACTCGCGCGCATCATGGTCGACGCCGACATCGCGCGGCTCGAGGGCGCCCCCGAGGGCAAGTTCTAGTCCTGCGATTCGCAGGTCACACGGATGCGTGCCCTCGTCACCGGAGCCGCCGGTCAGGACGGCACGATCCTCAGTGCCCGCCTCTGCCGCGCCGGTCATGAGGTTGTGGCGGTGGTCAAGCCGGGCACCGACGTTGCGGAGTACCTCCGCTACGTGCCCGGTGCGACGGTTGTGGATTGCGATCTCGCCGACTCCGATGCCCTTCGCCGGCTCGTCGTCGAAGCAGAACCTGATGAGATCTACAACCTCGGTGGCATCAGTTCCATCATGGAGTCGGTGAACAACCCCGAGCTCACCCTGCAGGTCAATGTCGATGCCGTTCGGGCTCTGGTTTCCGGGGCGCTGAGTGTGATCAGGTCCGGCAACGGCCAACCCCGGCTGCTCGAAGCCGCGTCAGGCACGGTCTTCGAGGGCGCGGATCGATCACCCCAGACCGAGACTTCGGAGTTCTCTCCCCAGACTCCGTATGCGCGCTCCAAGGCGGCTGCCATCGAGTTGTTGCGCGAGGCGCGGCAGGGCGGCCTCTTCGCCACGTCCGCAATCCTCTACAACCACGAGTCGCCGCTGCGCGGCCAGAACTTCGTCACGCGCAAGATCACCCGAGCCGTCGCCCGCATTGCGGCGGGGCTCCAGGACACCGTGGAACTCGGAAACATCGAGGTGGCCAGGGACTGGGGCTGGGCCCCCGACTACGTCACCGGGATGACACTCATGCTCAGGGCGGACGAACCTCGTGACTACATCCTTGCCACGGGGATCTCCCATCGACTCTCGTTCTTCATCAGGAAGGCCTTCGAGGCGGCCGGCATCATGAACTGGGGCGACCACGTGGTGGCTGACATCTCCGAGGGCCGGCCCGTCGACACCAACATCCTCGTGGGCGACAGTCGCGCGGCCTACTCCCAGCTCGGGTGGCGGCACTCGGTCGACTTCGACTCCATGGCCCGGGCGATGGTCGGGCACGACAGGGCGCTGCTGGACGATCCGCACGCCCTGTGGCAGATCCCCTGAGTCGTTTGTCCCGTGACGCGGGACAAACGAGGTAAGCGCCATCGAAACTGCGGTTCTTGGCTCACTTCTCCCCATCGATGCAGGACCCAAAGCGGCGACGTCGCTCCTTTCGCGAGCCGCACAGTGGACAGCGACCACCCGCCCCTAGCCTTGTGGGGTGCATAGGCGGGTCTCGTACGCCCAGAATGCGGAGGACGTCCGCGTGTGGCGGGCCTTTCGCGATCTCGACCCACGCACTCTGACCTACGTCGACGTAGGCGCCAATGAGCCGCGGCACCTGTCGATCACGGCGAGCCTGTACGACTCCGGGTGGCGCGGCCTGCTGATCGAGGCGGATCCCGACCTCGCCGAAGATCTGCGCGTCCATCGCCCGGGCGACACCGTGGTGCAGATGGCTGCCGCGACGGGCGCGGGAACTCTGACGTTCCATCGCGTCCCGGGCACCGGGTTGGGCACCCTTGACCCTCGTGAAGCCGAGGCCGCGCGCAGCCGTGGGTTCGCCGTCGAGGACGTCACCGTCGCCACGGACTCCCTCGATGCCATCCTCGCAGCGCACGACGTCAGCACCGTCCACTTCATGTCCGTCGACGTGGAGGGAGCTGAGGCCGACGTGCTCGCGGGGCTCAGCCTTGAGCGCCTAAGGCCGTGGGTGCTGTGCGTCGAGGCGGTGCTGCCAGGCACGACTACACCGAGCCACGAGGTCTGGGAGCCGCGCATCCTCGCCAGCGGCTACAGTCTTGCAGCATTCGATGGGGTGAATCGCTGGTACGTCGCCGATGAGCACGCTGGTCTCGTTGCAGCCGTTGCTGTGCCGTTCAACGCCATCGACGCAGGGGCAGACGGATGGATCACCTCGGACGCGGCAGCGGTGCGGGGCCGGGCGGATCGCGCGAATATCCGCCGGGCGTGGCAGCGGGAGCTCATCCTCAACGACATCCGGGGTGAGGTTGCCGTAGAGGAGTACGAGAAGCAGATCCACGAACTGCGCTCGGCACTGGTGCAGGTGGAGGGCTCGCGCACCTGGCGCTACGCCCGCAAGGCAGGGCGCCCTGTCAAGGCACTCGTGCACCGAGCGCGTGTGGCGCTGCAGCACCTGCCCGGGCCGGTGCAGCGCAGGGTGGTCCAGCACAGGCACCTGAAGCACGTCACCGTCAACATGGGCCACCTCACACCCGCGCCGTTCCTCGGCCCCGTGCCCGCGGCATCCGTCGACTGGATCTCTCCCGAAGGCCTCCCCCCGGCTCCCACGTTCGGGCTGGACCTCACGTCATTCACCGCACAGGACGCCGTTGCCGTGCGGGCCTGGCTGGCGGATCCGCATGACAGCGATGCGCTGCTCGAGCGGCGCGTCGACAACCACGACGACGAGTTGGGTCGGGTGCGGGCCGCCCTGCGATTGCGTCTTGCCCTCTCCGATCGCCCCGAGGCGTCCGCTGACGCCCACGGGGGCCGAGTCCTCGTCGACGCTCGTGCCCTGCAGACGGCAGCGTTCGGCAGGCGTGGCATCGGACGCTTCGCCCGCGCCGCTCTGCTCGCTGTGCGCGACGAACTCGGAGACGACCGTGTCGTGCTGCTGGTCGATCGCGGCTTGGAAGAGCTTCCGGAGGAACTCGCCGGCACCTGCCGCCAGATCGTGCGCGTAAGCGAGCAGGACGTTGCTGCCTTCTCTGCACTTCTGCAGTTGTCGCCGATGACGTCATCGTCGTCACCGCTCGTGCCGCTGCTGCAGAGCGCCGCGCGAAAGATCGCCGTGGTGTTCGACTTCATCCCCCTGCATCACCCTCAGGTGTATCTCGCCGACGTGGCAGCTCGGGTGGAGTACGCGGCGGCCCTCGATGCGCTGATGCTCTACGACGAGTACGTGTGCATCTCCGATCTCACCCGACGGCAGGTGCTGGAGCTCGTGAGCAAGCACGGCAGTGAGGCCGTGGCCAGCGTGGCTTGGCCACGCGACACGCTGCCGGGAGGTGCGCTCCGCGATGCCGGTCGGGCTGATGGGCCGATCGTGCTGATGACCGGTGACGATGCCCGCAAGAACACGTTCGGCGGGCTCGCCGGTATCGCTGCCGCAACTGCGGGTGAGCCCACCCGTGACGTCGTCGTCATCGGCATGGCTGGAACCGGCGATCGCGTGCATCACTGGTCGATCGCCGCGGCGATGCGCCCGGGGGAGGCCCGGCTCGCGGAGCACCTCAGCGAGGAGGAGATGGCCGAGCTGCTGGCCCACGCCAGCGTGGTGGTGGTGCCGTCCTTCGACGAGGGCCTCTCGCTGCCCGTCATCGAGGCCCTTCGTGCGGGGGCTCCGGTGGTCGCGTCCGACATCCCCGCCCATCGGGAACTGCTGGGCTCCGGCTCCTTCCTGGCCGACCCGGCCAGCCCCAGGGACCTGGCGAGGGCTGTGCGCACCACCCGGGGCAGCACTCGCACTCGAAGCCGGCAGTTGGGCCACCTGACGCGCCACAGCCACGAGGCCCTCGAGGAGGCCGTCACGAGGCCTCTGAGGGGCCTCGCTGCCCCCTCCACGCCCTTGGCTTGGCCCGACCGCCCCTCGGCCCCCGAGGGCCTGCGCCTCAGCGTCGGGGTGGCGGCGCCGTGGCCTCCCCAGCGCACCGGGGTGGCCGACTTCACCGCCGCCACAGTCATCGAGCTGGCACGTCTGGCCGACGTCACCGTCTACACGACGGCCGATGCCGATGTCGCTGCCGGCCTGCCTGCTGACGTCAGGATCGAACAGCGCCGAGTCGACGAGCTCATGGCCGGGGGGCACGACCATGACGTCCTCGTCTCGGTGGTGGGCAACAGCCACTTCCACCTGCCCTTCATCCAGCTGGTGCAGCAGCACGACTGCGTGGTCATCACCCACGACACCCGCCTCGTCGAGCTCTACCTCGCCCTGCGTGACCGCGGCGGCCTGCAGCAGGTGATGCTGCGCGGCAAGGACCGACGTGTACTCACACCGTCACTCGACGATCAGATCGAGGACATGCGCCTGCTGCAGAGCACGGCCTTCTGGGAGGTTGCACGACGGTCGCAACTGCTCATCGGACACACCCCTACAGCTGCCGAGTTCATGCACGCCGACACGGGAGTGCCGCTGACCCTGCTGCCCTTCGCGAACTACCGGCGTCCGCAGGACGACGTCATCACCGACGAGATGCGACGTGCTGCACGCACCCGGCTGGGGTTCGACGACGGTCTCGTTCACCTCGCCTCGTTCGGATTCATCGACACGCGAACCAAGCAGTCCGACGTCGTGGTCGAGGCAGCCGCCTGGCTCAGCCAATGGGGTCGGCGCGTGAGCCTGCATCTCGTCGGCTCCGCCCCCGAGTCCCTGCGCGAGGAGCTGACAGTTCGGGCAGCAGAGGCTGGGATCGAGGAGTTCGATATCACCGGGTTCGTCGACGATGACCGCTTCCGCGACTACGTGCTGGGCATCGACCTGGGCATCCAGTTGCGGGTGAGCCCGCTGCTGGGTGTGAGCGGGCCGCTGAGCGATATGGCGGCCTACGGCACCCCCGCTGTCGCCAACCGCGGGATCTGCACCGATGTCGACACTCCGGACTTCATCGACCGGCTTCCCGACGACGTCAGCCCCGTCATGGTCGCGGAGGCCATCGACAGGCGCCTCGGAAATCCATGGGATCCATCGTTCGTCGAGCGCATGCGCGTGGAGTACCTCGCGGCGAAGCACCCCTCTCGATATGCGGCCCAGCTGCTGGAACTGCTGGAGACCGTTGCGCAGCGAGGGGAGTCCTGATGCACGTCGGCATCGACATCGAGCAGTTCGTCTGCGACCCCTACGCATCGGGCATCCAGCGCGTTCTGCAGTACCTCGCCCTGGAGTGGCCGGCAGGAGACGTGCAGGCCGACTTCGTCATCCCAGTGCGCGGGGGGCACGGTCTGCTTTCCCCGCAGCAGGCGGGCGAGCTGCTGACTTTGCCCTTCACCCCACGCGAGCCGGGTGCAGACCTGCGCACCGCCGTCGAGGAGTGGATCGAGGTCAGGCTGGCCGCAGCCGACATCATCCGCGTGAAGGACGGAGATCTTCTCGCGCTCTACGACGCGTGGCTGCTGCCTGAGGTGTCGTACCTGCCGAGCGTGCTGAGCCGCTTCGAACTGTTCTCGCGCGTGATGCCGACAGTCATGATCGGCTACGACACGCTGCCGATGACGGAGCCGGCCAACTATCGCTTCGCCCCCGGCACCAGCGCGCGGGTGAGCGAGTACTTCCGGCACCTGGCGACTGCGGACTCGGTGGTGTGCATCTCCGCATGGTCGCGCGACAGCATCCTCGGCCGTCTGCGCCGTGATCCGCAGCTGCCCATCTCGGTGGCGCACCCCGGTGGTGACCACCTGCCGATCCGGTCACCCCGAACTCAGCAGCGCGCGACCTTCGTCCGGCTCGGGACCATGGAGGCCCGCAAGCGCCCCGTCGAGATCGCCGAGGCCTTCCGCGCCGCCGTCGACGATCACGGGGTGGACGCCGAGCTCGTCTTCATCGGCGGCCCGTCGGCGTCCGATGACGGCATCAACGTGGCGATCGCCGACCAGGTGGCCCGCGGTTCTGTTCGCTGGATCCAGGGCGCCAGTGATGCCCAGGTGCACGATCTGGTGCACGAGGGCACGGCATTCCTCTCGATCGGCGTCGAGGGCTACGGCATACCTGTGCTGGAGGCCATCCGGCTCGGCACGCCCGTGCTGTACGACGGTGTACAGCCTGCTGCGGATCTCATGCAGGGTCACGGTGCCAAGCGCATCGAGGGGATGAGCAGCGCCGGCCTCACCGACTCCTTCCGTGCCTGGGCGGCCACACAGGCCCTCGACGGCCTGCGAGGCGAAATCGAGCCGCAGGCCGTCCCTACGTGGACCGAGTTCGCGCGACAGGTAGCCGAAGCCGTCCGGTCGGCCTGACCGGATAGTCTCGGCTGCTGACGATCATGAGGAGCGGGAATTGATGGAGATCTTCGACGGGTCATCGATCCTCATCACGGGTGGAACGGGTTCGTTCGGCAAGGCCTTTCTCGCCCACGTCCTGGATTCCGGGAATCCCGCCCGCGTCGCCGTCTACTCCAGGGATGAGCTCAAGCAGTACGAGATGAAGCTCACCTACGGAGACGACCCACGAGTCCGCTTCTTCCTCGGAGACATCCGTGACCGGGATCGCCTGGCGATGGCCCTGCACGGTGTGGACTACGTGGTCCATGCGGCGGCCCTCAAGCAAGTCGACACTGCCGAGTACAACCCGATGGAGTACGTCAAGACGAACATCCTCGGCTCGGAGAACGTCATGCTGGCCAGCATCGACGCCGGTGTGAAGAAGGTCGTTGCCCTCTCGACTGACAAGGCCTCCTCGCCCATCAACCTGTATGGCGCAACGAAGCTCACGGCGGACAAGCTCTTCATCTCGGGCAACCACTACTCGTACGCCCGCGGAACGAAGTTCGCGGTCGTGAGGTACGGCAACGTCATGGGCAGTCGCGGGAGCGTGATCCCCTTCTTCAGGCGTCTGGCCGAGGAGGGGGAGCCTCTGCCGATCACGGACATGCGCATGACCCGCTTCTGGATCACGCTTCCGCAGGCGGTCGACTTCGTCGTCCAGGCCTTCATGGATTTGGACGGTGGCGAACTCTTCGTACCGCGTATCCCGAGCATGCGCGTGACGGATCTGGCCCGCGCGATAGCCCCGGATGCGGAACTGGTCGAGGTGGGCATCCGTCCCGGGGAGAAGCTCCATGAGGAGATGATCTCCTCGGAGGACTCCTTGCGGACGATTCGTCAGCCGCACCGCTACATCGTGGGCCCTACGCTCGCGGAATGGACGTACCGAGTGCCGGCGGGTGAGCCGGTACCGGACGGCTTCTCCTACACCTCCGATACCAACGACCTCTGGCTGTCGATAGACGACCTCCGCGCGTTGATCGCCCAACCCGAACTCTGATCCGAGGAGCGAGGGACCTTCCAGGAGAGCAGCCCGCCTCGACATCCCCGAATGCTCACGGCCCCCTCAGTAGACTGCCGAGGTGGCTGACGACACCGGTGCCTCAGGCCCTCAGCCCGATGGTGTCCTCGTGGCGATCCCTGCCTGGAACGAGGAGGGTTCGATCGTCGACGTGATCGCCAAGGTGAGGGAGCATCGACCAGACGTCGACATCCTCGTGGTGAGTGACGGGTCGACCGATCGCACGGCCGAGCTGGCGGAGGCGGCCGGTGCCACTGTCGTGGCGCTCCCGTTCAACGTCGGAGTGGGTGGCGCTATGCGCACGGCCTTCCTCTACGCCAGGCGTCATGCCTACGCGGCACTCGTGCAGGTCGATGCTGATGGCCAACACGATCCGGTGGATCTGGACCAACTCATCGACGGACTCCAGAACGCGGACATCGTCGTGGGCACGCGTTTCCATCCGAACTCCACCTACTTCGTGGGTGGCCCCCGCCGCTGGGCGATGGTCATGCTGTCCAAGGCGCTGAGCCGCATGAATCGGGGAACGATCTCGGATCCCACGAGCGGATTCCGCTCGGCGGGGCGCCGAGCCATCGCCCTGTTCGCTGTGGACTATCCCGCCGACTACCTCGGCGACACCGTGGGCTCCCTGGCGATCGCCACGCGTCGCGGGCTCGTCATCCACGAGGCACCCGTGACCATGTACTTCCGGCAGGCGGGGCGCCCGAGCAAGAACGCCCTGTGGTCCGCCCTCTACCTTGGCCGGGCCACGCTCGCCATCATCGCCACGAGTCTCAAGAAGGGTGCTACACCGCGGGGTGATGCCGCGTGATCGCCAATGTCCTCGGGGCAGTCGCCTCGATCATCACTTTCATCTTCGTGTTCTGGCTGATGCGCCGCGGCGTCCTGCGCGAGAAGTACGCCGTGCTCTGGCTGCTGTTCAGCGGTGCGGCCCTGTTCTTCTCCGTCGTCCCGGGAGCCCTGCGCGGCGTGAGTGACCTGATCGGCGTCGAGACACCGGCCAACCTGCTCTTCTTCGTCACCATCGTCCTGCTCATCCTGGTTGCCATTCAGTTGAGCTATGAGCTCAGTCGACACGAGGCGCGAATCCGACGACTGGCCGAGGAAGTGGCCTTGCTCGATCAGGAAGTCAAGGACCTGAGGAGCCAGGGTGACGGTCACTGAGCCGATCCTGGTCATCGCCTTCAATCGACCTGATCTGCTCGCCCAGGTCCTACAGCGACTGCGCGACGTCAGTGCGACCCGTGTCTTCGTCGCCATCGACGGACCTCGCGCGACGAGGGTTGGAGAGGACCGCAAGGTCCAGGAGTGCCGGGACCTCGTCGACACCATCGACTGGCCCTGCGAGGTGGAGACTCTGGCTCAGGAGGCGAATCTCGGATGCGGGCGTGGTGTCAGCACGGCGATCTCGTGGTTCTTCTCCCGGGTCGATCGCGGAATCATCCTCGAGGACGACATCATTCCCGATCCGAGCTTCTTCGGCTTCTGCTCCGAACTCCTCGATCGGTATGAGAGCGACCCGCGCGTATTCGCGGTGACGGGCTGCAACTTCGTGCCCATCGAGGGGCAGACGAACCCGGAGGCCGCATACCGCTTCAGCAGGGTGGCCCATATCTGGGGATGGGCAACCTGGCGACGGTCTTGGGACACCTATCGGCTCGACATCGCTGGCTGGCGACGTGATCTGCCGGCAAGGAAGCTGTGGACCAGCGGAGGCTCGACGCTCTCCGGAGCACTCTTCTGGGCCATGACCTTCGAGCTCATGGCTCGCAAGCAGGTCGACACCTGGGACGCCCAGCTGGTGTTCGCAGCGATGCGACAGGATCAGTTGATCGCCACGTGCAACACGAACCTCGTGGCGAACATCGGGTTCGGCGGGGATGCGACACATACGCTGGTTGATGTCGACACACTGCCGGTGGGGTCAGTGGTCCTGCCGACGGAGCCGGTGCCCGTGCGTGCGGACGAGAAGGCCGATGCCTGGACGCGCGAGCACCACTTCCAGGTGACACTTCCGGGAATCGCCCATCAGACGTTCAACTACGCATCCAGGAAATTCAGGAGGTCGGCATGACCATTGCCAAGGGTCGGGCGCTGGTGACCGGTGGAGCGGGATTCATCGGTTCCCACCTGTGCGAGCGCCTTCTGTCCGACGGCTACGACGTCCTCTGCGTGGACAACTACTACTCGTCCACGAAGGACAACATCACCCACCTGGTCAATCATCCTCGCTTCGAGGTCATCCGCCACGACGTCACCTTTCCCCTCTACGTCGAGGTGGATGAGATCTACCACCTTGCCTGTCCGGCGAGTCCTGTCCACTACCAGCGCGACCCTGTCCAGACGACGAAGACGGCGGTCCACGGATCCATCAACATGCTCGGGCTGGCGAAGCGGACAGGAGCCCGAATCCTCACCACCTCCACGAGCGAGGTCTACGGGGATCCGGCCGTGCACCCTCAGAACGAGGACTACTGGGGCAATGTGAATCCCATAGGACCTCGGGCCTGCTACGACGAGGGCAAGCGTGCGGCCGAGACCCTGTTCTTCGACTACCACCGGCAGCATGGCCTGCGGATCAAGGTGGCTCGGCTGTTCAACACCTACGGCCCGCGGATGCATCCCCACGACGGGAGAGTCGTGTCGAACTTCGTGGTCGCCGCCCTCGAGGGTCGCCCGCTCACCGTCTACGGCGACGGCTCGCAGACGAGGTCGTTCCAGTACATCGACGATCTCATCGAGGGACTGGTCGCCCTGATGGCCTCACCGGACGACGTCACCGGGCCGCTGAATCTCGGCAATCCCGGAGAGTTCACCATCGCGGAACTGGCTGAACTCGTGATCGCGCAGACGGGCACCACAGCAGGCGTGGAGTACCTGCCCCTCCCCCAGGACGATCCCGTCCGGCGCCAGCCGGACATCTCGCGAGCCAAGGCCCTGCTCGGGTGGGAGCCGACCATCCCGCTGGCGCAGGGACTCGAGCGGACGATCGCCTACTTCCGCGAGTCGCTGGGCTGACTCCCGGGTGCTCATCGTCAGTGGAGTGCTGCTGGTGCTCCTCACGTGGCTGGTCGCCGGTGCGGTGGTCGCCAGTCTCGGAATGCTCGCGGCAGCGGTCACAGGCCGTCGCTCCACGCGCTCTGACGCCTTCCGGGGCGCGCTCTGGTGGGGCCTGCTCGCCACCGCCATGCTCGCCTATGTCATCAACCTCACGGCGCCGCTGCACTCGGCAACAGCGGCGTGGTGGCTCGTGGTGGCCGTGGCTCTTCTCGGCGTTCCGGGGTGGTGGCTCTGGGCGCGGTTGCGAGGCTCCGGCCCGGGTGTCCGGCCCGGCCTCACGGCCGCCCTGCTGGCCTGCGCCCTCGTCCTGGCTGTTGCTGCCCTCGGTCCCGTGACCAATTACGACTCGGGCCTGTACCACCTGCAGGCCATTCGCTACGCGGCTGAGTTCGCGACGGTGCCCGGGCTGGCGAACGTCTTCTTCCCCCTCGGCTACGGCAATGCTGAGTTCCCGCTTGCGGCGCTGATGGGGCTCGGCCCGTGGGGGCTCGACGGCTACCGCCTGCTCAACGGCTTGATCATCGTTCTGGCGCTGGTGGACCTGGTAGTCCGCCAACGTGCCAAGCAGAGGGGAGCAGGGTTCTTCGTCCTCCTCACCGGGATGACGGTCGTGGTGATCACGATGCTGCCGCTCGCGGACTATTGGGTCACCAGCCCCAGCCAGGACTCCGCTGTCTTCACGGTGACGGTGGTGGCCACCGCATACCTGGCCGACGTCGTGTCGGTCAGGAGGTGGGTGCCGCCTGCAGGAGTCGTCATCGCGCTCAGTGCGCTGCTGGTGCTGCTTCGCCCGACGATGGTGGTGTTCGCCGCGGGGGTCGTCGTGGTCGTCGGCCTGGTGGCCGCTCGACGCAGGAGTGCGGCGGCAGAGACCGTGCCTCTTGCGGTGGTGGGTGGGGCGGCGGTGGTGTGCGCGGCAGCGACGTCTGCGGCTCGCGACTACGTGCTCAGCGGGTGGCTGCAGTACCCGCTGTCCGTGCTGTCCTTCGACGTCCCCTGGCTGGCGCCCGATCCGAGCGACGCGCGTGCGGCGACTCTCGGTGCAGCGCGTGACCCCGACAACCTGTGGTCGGCCGCCGAGAGCTGGCAGTGGATCCCGGCGTGGTTCGCCCGGCTGCCGTTCCAGTGGGAGACGTACGCACTGCTCCTGCTCGTGATCGCATCGGCGACCCTCGCTGTCCTGGCAGCCCGACGGGCCGATCTGCAGGGCAGGAGACTGGCGTTGACGCTGCTTCCGAGCGCCGCCGCTGTCGTGTTCTGGTGGGCCTTCACGCCTCCGTCCTTCCGCTTCGCGTGGGGTCTGGTCTTCACGGTGGCCACGGTGCCCCTCGGGTGGGCACTCTGGCGGCTCTCCGTCGCGCAGCATCGGGCCCTGCCATCGCTGGCGATCAGCGTCGGCGGCGTGACCATGGTCGCGATCGCCGTCCTGACGGCTACGGCACGCGTCGACTATGGCTTGATCGATGACGAGCGTGAATGGCGCGTCGGCATCACGGTGCCCTACGCGATCAGCCCTCCACCGCCGGGTGAGGTGCTGGTGTCGGACAATGAGGCCGGACTCGAGATCCGCGTCCCGCGAACGGGGGAGCAGTGCTGGTTGGCATTCCCGACCTGCTCTCCGCAGATGCGCGGCACGCTGCGCCTGATCGGTGATGGCATCCAGTCCGGCTACCTCCCGTAATCTGGTCGGATGCCGCCCCCTGTCGTCTACGTGTCCTCGCCTCTCGGTCAGCGGACCGCTGGCCCGGAGGCACTGACGCAGTTCGTCGACGCGATGCGCCGACGTGGCATCGAGTCGTACCTGATCCCCATGAGGACGTATCGGGGCAATCGCAATGATCCGGAGTACGACATCTACGACTTCGAGGTCGCCACGCAGATTCGTGAACCGGATCGGGCGATCCTGGTGATGTCGGAGGTCAGCCCGATCGAGTCGCATCGGGAACTGAGTCGCGTGGCACGCGAGAACACCTGGCTGGGCTGGTTCAGCGTCAGCAACTGCCCGGACCCGCGCGCCCGCTATTACCGGCCCAGCGAGGCATGCTGCTCCACCTACCCGCCCGGCTATGTGCCGAGCATCCCCCCGGTGACCGCGGACCTAGGGCTGGGTCGCCCGATCGCGTCGGGGCCCTTCCGCAGGTGGCGTGAGGCACGTCGCCGCGCGCCAGGCCCGTCGATGGCCGCGCTTCGGGCAACGGTCGTCGACACCGTGTCGATGCACTTCGCGGCGCGCGTGATCGATGATCCTCGCACGAACTTCTTCGCGCAGTCGTACTTCGCCCGCGGGTTCGTGCGCGAGGTGCTGCACCGTGAGGCGATGATCATCACCGACCCCATCCGCCAGGTACCTGTGCGCCCGAGTCCGCGTCGCCGGAATGTGGTGCTCTACAACGTGGTCAAGAGCGGGACGATGGTGGGCGCCGTTCAGGAGTTGCTGCCCGATGTGGAGTTCTGCCCGATCGAGGGGATCTCCTTCGCTGAAGTGGCCCAGGCCTTGAGTGAGGGCACGGTCTACCTCGAGCTCGGCCACCTCCCCGGACGTGACAGAATGTCCCGCGAGGCCGCCCACTACGGAACCCCTGTTGTCATCCTGGCGCGCGGTGCCGGCTACTGCTGGGAGGACTTCCCGCTTCCCGTGCAGTACCGCGTGCCGTTCCGCGAGGGTTGGCCGCAGGAGGCAGCCGCGGCAGTACGTCGCGTCCTGGACGATCCGGACCAGGCAGCAAGGGATCAGGAGCCCTACCGCGAGTGGGTGGCGGGTGAGCGCGAGCGATATGAAGCCGCGTTGGACGCGTGGGCGGGCCAATTGCCCCGGTAGGCGCTGATCCGGCAGGAGTCAGCGTCGCTCAGGCGGGCACGCCTGGGCGGACGTGGGATGACTCATGTGTCTCGTAGAGCAGGCCATGGGCGATGAGCTCATCGACCATGGGGCGCAGGGTGGAGAGCGAGGTGTCGAACAACTCGACCATGTCGCTGATCGTGTGGTGGCCGTCGGCGTAGGCGAGGACGTTCGTGCGCATCATGACATCCTCAGGTGTGCTCTTCTTCTGCACTGTGTGGTAGAGGCCGCGCTTGCCAAGCCGTGGCTCTCCGCGCACCGTCGTGACCAGGACTGGCTCAGTCTCCATGGCGTCGAGTACTTCGCGGACGAAGTCGAAGCCGCCCTGAAGGCCCGTGGGAGTGACGACGTTCTCCAGGTCGTCGAGGCTGGTGTGGTACTCGGGATAGTCCGCGTAGCGGCTGCGCATGAGGGAGATCATCGGCAGGTCGACGCCCGGTGCGCCATAGTGCCGCTCGTCGCTGCCACGGCCGAGGTAGGAGTACTCGCGCGCGTTATCGCGGGCCCTGAGGGCGCGCTTGGCAGCGCGGTCGATGCGCAGGTTGCCGTGGCGGGAGGCGAGGTAGGTGTAGGCGCGGTCGTCCCCGATGCAGCTGAGGTTGATCGCTGCGACCACGTTGCGCTGCAGCGCTTCGAGGTTGCGATCGGCGTACGTGATTGCACCGATGGACTCCGGTGTGAAGGCGAATCGATACGTGTAGTGGTGGTGAGGCAGTGAGGAGATGTAGGCGGCCAGGGCTGCCGCCACCACGGGGCCGGAGAGCTCGTTGTTCGCCAGGCTCGGGTGGCAGACGTACGTGGTGATGAAGATCTCGTCCGCGGACTCCCCCGGGAGGATGAGCTCGCCGTAGGTGAGGCTGCCGGGCTCGAGGGTGCTGTCGATGCGCGCGCGGTACTCGCCGGCCTTGAGCTGCAGGCGCTCTTCGTGGCTGAGGCAGAAGCCCCAGCGTGGGTTGTAGTAGCTGGTCACATAGGGCACCGCATCCGGCTGCTCGGGAATCGAGTACAGGTGCTCCTGCAGCTCCTCGAGATCGATGGTGACGTCGACGGGGATCGAGTAGCCGACGACGTGCAGGTTGCTGTCGGCGTAGTCGACCACGATCTCGCCGCCCGGGCCGGTGAGGGTCGCACTCCGAATGGTCCATTCATCCGGGATCGTCCAGTCGAAGACCTCCGTGCCACTGGGGACCTCGTGCAGGGTCAGGCCCGGCAGCACCTCCTGGATGATGCGCAGTGTCTGGCGGGTCCCGTCACCCGTGAGCGAGCGGTGCAGGGGCCACAGCCGCCGAGCGAGGGCGTGCATCCCCGCACCGTCGAGCGTCACCGGGACGTTGGGATCACTCATCATCAGGACGGAAGCCTACGCCCGTGCCCCGAAAGCATTGGAGCAAGTGCGGGGCTTCGGTCTCATGCCCTCAGGTGACGGGCCGGGTACGTCAGCGCGTTGCGCACGTGCCCACTCCACATGCGGGAACGCTGGCGTGCGGGCGATGCGGTGATCGGCACGGACGCATCGGTGACACCGGTCGCCACAGCCGCCTCCGCGGAGAACGTCGAGGCTGCGGGATAGACGAGCGCTGTCGCTCCGGCGAGGAGCATCCAGTCGACGGCCGCACTGAGGGCCCCCGACGTTACCGTGCGCTCGAAGACCGTGTCGCGGGCATGCCAGGGTTGGAAGCCGCGCTCACGTGACTCCTTCATCCACCGATCGCGGGCTGCGGGCGTGTCGGCGGCGATGAACAGGCTGCGCTCGGGCACTGCGCGGGCCAGTCGGTCGAGGCCGCGCCGCAGGGCTCCAGCCGTGGGCGCCTCGATCGAGCGGTCGGTCTGGCGGATGTGCAGGGCCGCGTAGGGCTGGTGAGGCGTCGACTGCTCCGATGCGGCCGCGACGAGGGCGGCGTGCCACGGCAGCGCACGGTAGAAGTACGACCGCTGCCGCGGGAAGTCCTCCGACGAGGGCAGATGGAACAGGCCTCCGGCGATGATGACCAGCGAGCGAGGCTGGCTGGCATGGGCGAGAGCGCCGGGCAGGTCGGGCATGAAGACCTGCTCGCCCCGATCGTGCCCGGCGAGGATGACGGCACGGCGGGATGCATCGACCGTCAGGTAGCGGGGCAGATCCTCGTGCCTGCAGTCGAGCAGCCCGTCCAGCCACTCTCGATCGACGAAGGAGCGTCGAAGTGCCTCGGGAGTGAAGAGATCATCCGCTGCCGCCGGAGCCGGGGGCTCGGGCTCCCACATCACCCTCAGCGGGACATCCAACTGGGCCGCGACGATCGCTGCACTCGCCCACGCCTGCAGGCGGTTTCCAAGACCGTTGCGCGGCACCAGGACGACCTGCTCCAGGCTCTCCGGTGCACCCATTCCTCCACGCTACAGTCCACGCGTGGGACACCCGCGCGTGCTGATGATCGTGCCGACCCTGGGTTCCCGACCGTCACTCCTGCGTGAGTGCCTGGAGTCCATCGCGATGCAGGCTTCGGCCGCAGACATAGTCGTCGTCGCCCCCGCTGGCAACGACGCGGTAGTCGCGCTCGCCACCGAGTTCGGTGCTGCTCTGGTCGACGATCCGGGGAGTCTGGCCGACGCGATCAATCTGGGTGCGCAGTGCGCTCAGGACCACCACGAGTACCTGAACTGGCTCGGTGATGACGACCTGCTCGAGCCGGGGTCCCTGGCAGCCACGGTGGCTGCCCTGGACGCGGATCCTTCAGCCGTCCTCGCCTACGGGGCATGTCGCTACATCGACGAGCAGGGGCGGGAACTGTGGATCAGCCGGGCCGGGAAGTGGGCCCCGCGCATCCTGTCCTGGGGCCCGGATCTCATCCCCCAGCCCGGCATGCTCGTCCGTGCGTCCGCCTGGCGCGCCGTGGGCGGAGTCGACGGTTCGTACCGGTTCGCCTTCGACCTGGATCTCCTGCTGAAGCTCCGCCGTCAGGGCGGGCTCATCGATGTGGGGCGGGTGGTGTCGAGCTTCCGCTGGCACCCGGATTCGCTCACCGTGAGCGACCGCACGGCGAGCCTGGAGGAGTCGGAGCGAGCGCGACGGCAGTCGCTGGCCCCGGGCGCCCGTCGAGTCGCGTGGCTCTGGGAGCGCCCCGTGCGGTGGGCCACCCGGGCTGCGGCCGCCGAGGTGAGTCGCCGGGCCCGGCGTCTTGAGCACTCGCGGCCCCCGAGCATCCCCCACCACTCGACCTCCCCCGATCACCCGCACCCCTAGGAGCGGGGGAGCAGCCGGCGCCCGGAGAGTCGCGCCAGGG
>JBIIJX010000118.1:0-7605 GCA_044233495.1 Candidatus Nanopelagicales bacterium | reverse complement strand
GGTCTCGTATGCGTTCAACAGGCCCGGGAAGATCTCCGCCGGTCAGCGTGAGCGTATCCTCGAGATCGCCAAGCGCATGGGTTACCACGGCCCGGATGCGGCTGGCCGGAGTCTGCGTAGCGGC
This sequence comes from Candidatus Nanopelagicales bacterium, assembly GCA_044233495.1. Taxonomy (GTDB): domain Bacteria; phylum Actinomycetota; class Actinomycetes; order S36-B12; family S36-B12; genus UBA10649. The sequence continues at coordinate 7,481 of JBIIJX010000118.1, read as the reverse complement.
CGGGTCGGCGCCGTCGGCGTCATGGTGCAGGACACTCTGGCCTACGCCTTCAGCGACCCCTCGAACGTGGAACTCCTTCGCGGCATCGCCGAGGTTGGCGAGTTGGCGGACGTCGCCGTAACCTTGATGCCTTCCCCTCCGCCCCCGCCGGACGAGGACGAGACCAGCGCGGCGATCCGCGAGGCAAGTGCAGGGTTACGAGGGCTCGTAGACGGCGTCATAGTGCATGCCATGCCCGAACGGCACCCTGCAGTCGAGGCCGCAGCGTCCCGGGGTGTGCCCATGGTCCTGGTCGACTCTTCGAAGATGAAGGGCATGTCCTTCGTCGGCCTCGACGACGAGGGTGCAGCTCATGCGGCGGCTCAGTACCTAGTGGCGCTCGGGCACCGCCGATTCGGGATCGTGGTAGACCGGCTCAGGGCTGATCCGCACGTCGGCCTCGTATCCCGTGAACGCATGAGGCGCGGTACTTACAAAGTACCGCGCGACCGCATTCGCGGCTACCTACGTGCTATTGCTGACGCAGGTGTCAATCCCGCCGACGTACCAGTTGTCGAGGCCGGTGGATGCCGGCAGGACCTGTACATGGACGCCGCTGAACTGGTTCTTGCGCAGCCGGGTATCACCGCCGTTCTCGCCATGAGCGATGTGCTCGCTTTCGCGGTTCTCGATGTTGCGGAGCGCCAGGGTCTGAACGTGCCAAAGGACATTTCTGTCGTTGGCTTCGATGATGCCCACGACGCGGCCAGTCGTGGGCTGACCACGGTTCGACAGCCTCTCGTAGAGAAGGGCCGCGTGGCCGCTCAGATGCTGCTCGACCTCATCGAGACGGGCAAGCGCCGATCCCTGATTCTTACGACGGAGTTGGTCGCTCGTGAGACCACGGCGCGACCCCGGCCGGCGAGAAGGCAGCGCTAGTCCTCTTCGCGGGGACGTGCGGCCTGCGGCATACAACGCGAAACAGCTATTGGCGCCAGAACCCAATTCCCCTGATTCCGGCTTCGGAGTACGTGCGCACGTCTTCCGCGAGAACCCCTACGCGTGTGCAGCTCTGGCTTATCGGCAACCGCGCCTCGGATGGATTCGCTGAGAGTGTGCTCATTCGAAGGCCATGCAGCCGGTGTCACTGGGAGTAGGTCCCAGCCCGGCTGCGGATGCTGCGATCAGGGCGGCACCCAGGGCTCCGGGATGGGAAACGTTTGACGTTGTCAGTCGGCGCAATCGAGAGCGGCGAGCCTCAACGAACGCCTCGTCAGCCACCCAACCGCCGGCGAGAACGGTTTGTTCGTGGGACCCACAGACCGAATCAAGCAGGGCTGCGCTCTCTGCGATTCGGTCAGCGACCGCTCCGTGCGAACCGAGCCAGACCGAGGCTGGCTCGACACCCGCTTGCCAGAGTGGCCTCCCTGTCATGACGCGTTCGACGGAGGCCGACTCGGTGGAGGACGTGATCGTTGGAGGCACCCCCACCCCGAGATCCTCGAGCACGCGTCCGAGCGCCCACGACGTGCGCTGACTCGTGGAGAGCTTGAAGTCACCCGTGATATGTCGTCCGACCTGTAGCCCCTGCCCGAGCACAAGGGTCTCGATGTCGAAGACAGGAAGATCAATCATGCGACGCACCAGAGTCTCTGACGTACCAGCGGAGTCATAGAGGACATCCAGACCGAGAGCCCCCGCTCCGTGTGCGCCAACTGCGTGGTCGTGACCAGCGACGGTGAGGACCGCCCCAACTACTCCGCTGTCACGCGCATGTCCAAGGTCGGTGCCCGAAGCGACGAGTTCAGGTAGAAGCCCATCGGCGTGCGACCACGCGGCGACGTCGCGCGACCACTGTGCAGCCCGAACGTCAAGAAGCCCCGATTCCGATGCCAGAGAGATCTCGGATACAGGTTTGCCACCGAGTTGAAAGATTATCCACTCGGCCACCCCCATCCAGCAGACAGCGCTTCGGTGAACGGGCTTGAGATCGAGGATGTGATTCGCTGACCAGCAACCGGCAGGTGCGAGACCGGTGACACCTGCGAAGAACGCAGCACCCAGATCCTGCTCAAGTTGAGCAGCGAGGCCATCAAATCGTGAGTCGTCCCACGAGACGAATGGCGCCAAGGGTTCCCCATGTACGTCGATGAGCGTTCCCGACTGCCCGAAGCTCGTGACTCCGATCGCCGCGACAGGCTGGCGGCCCGAAAGCTGTGACAGAGACTCGATGAGGCAGGTCATAACAGCCAGGCGCAGGTCCGCAGGATTCATCTCCCGGCCGGTGGCTACCGGCCGCCACGGCGTCAGAACCCGCGACTCGGCAAGGACCGCTGAACGACCTGCCTCTACAACCACACCCTTGATTGAGGTCGTGCCGATATCAAGCCCGACGGCTACCGGGCTCACGTCGCCGTAGACAGCGCGCTAGCAAGCCGGCCGACTCTTTCGGCCGCCACTTCTAGGCGATCGCTTGGCAGGAGACCCGACCGCACAGCGTCCGCGATTCGCTGCGCGACCTGTTCGACCTGCTCACCGCCGGCGATGAGCAGGAGGTCGACACCTGCAGCCAAGCCGTCCACGCATGCATTCGGCACCGATCGACCGCGTGCGATGCTCGGCTCGTCGATGTCGTCACTGATCACGACACCATCGAAGGCGAGCTCTTCGCGCAGGAATGAGATGGTTGCGGACGAGGTACTAGCCGGCTGCGCATCCATGTCGGGAACAACTGCCGCTCCAGTCATGACGCACGAGACACCTGCTTCGATGGCCGACCGGAAGGGCACCAGGTTGTTGGGGCTCCACGTAGATTCTGCCCACACCTGGGCGGGATCGAGCGGGACGTGGCTATGGCCAGGGAAGTGCTTGGCGGTGGCCGCAACGCGTCCCCCGGCCTGAATTCCGCGCACGTACGCAGCCCCCACCCGCGACACCTCGGCAAGGTCTGCGGCCATCTCGCGGCGATATAGCCAGGGAGAATGCCCAGTTGGGCAGTCGAGCACCGGCGACAGGAACACATTGATTCCCAGGCGAGTCGCATCGTCGGCCACGGCCGCGCAGGCCATCTCGATGTCTGAAGCGGGCCAGTGGGCGGCCTGGCGGGGAGTCGGCAGCGGTCGAACCATGCGATGGAGCCTCTGGATCCCTCCCAACTCCTGGTCGACTGCGATCAGCGCAGGTCTTCCCGCAGCCGCTTGCACGCGACTCGTTAGTGCGGCGACGTGCGTCTCCCGCTCTTCCCCGACCCGAACATCATCCATCTCACGCCTCAGGTACTCCTCACGCGTTTCCCCAAGAAGAACCGAGCGGCCTCCGCCGTCGAGGAACCTCCAGGTCGACTCACCGAGATCCAGCCCGGCGAACGCAGGCAGAAGGGTCGCACGCGCCATGCGAAGGAGGTCGTCGTTCACCACGTCTTCTCCTTGGTCAGGGGATGAGCAGGGCCTTGACTGCGTCACCGGTACGCAACTTGGCGATAGCCTCATTGACCTCCTCCAGTGCGAAAGGCTCGACGAGCCGATCGAACCCGAGCTCGTTGGCGGCAAGAAGATCCAGCGCCAACGGGAAGGTGTTCTTCGCCAGGAACGTGCCCGTGATGATCAATTCCTTGCGCAGGATTTGGTATGGCGGAACGGCTACCTCAGCCGTCTCGTTGATCCCGTACACGACCACTGTGGCCCCGGTTGCGGCGACCTTGATCGCCTGGGGCAGCAAGGTACCGACTGCATCGATCACGACGTCGGCACCATCACCGAGGGTGTCGTGGACCCACTCAGCAAGGTTCGTCGTTGTCGGATCGATTGCGAAGTCGGCTCCGAGCTCAAGGGCTCGAGCCCGGCGGCCGGCCGAGGGCTCCACGACGACGACAGGGAATGAGCCCGCTCCCTTTGCGAGAAGCATGAACAGGAGACCAATCGGCCCTGCTCCCATGATGAGCGCGCTCCGGCCCGGGTGCCAAGGGATCCTTGTGGAAGCGCTGAGAGTTACCGACAGCGGCTCAGCAAGCGCGGCCATCGTCACGTCCAGGCCGTCGGGCAGCCTGTGGAGCGTCTCCCGCGGCGCAGCCACGTACTCAGCTGCGCCGCCGTTCCGCTCATAGGCGCCGAAAACGCTCATGTTGGAGCACAGATTGACCTTGCCGGCTCGGCATCGGCTACACAGGTAGCACGGGATCTGCGGAAGAACACCAACGGCGTCACCAGGCGAGAAGCCGGACGACGGGCCTGCCTCTACCACCGTGCCGGAGAACTCGTGACCGATCACGACCCCGGGGTTGAACGAGACCTTAGGCGGGACGTCGAGTGCGTGGACGTCGGTGCCGCACACTCCATTGGCAGCGACCCGAAGAATCACATCGTCGTCGGCTCGCAGGACCGGCTCAGGAACGTCAAGGACTTCAAGCACTCCCTCGCCCATGAAAACTGCTGCACGCATTGCTCCTCCTACTTGAGAGTCGCTGCGCGATCGCGCGCAGAGTCGAATGAGTTGACGAAATACCGGTAGTTGTCTGCGATCCTGCGAGCCGCGGCAGCCGAATCTCCCTCCCCGCGGGCGAGTGACTCGATTGCCGGCGCCCACACGCTGCGACCAATTGCAAAGCCGATGCAGACCGAGTGGGATGCAGCCTGCGTCAGCCACTCGTCGATCACGGCCGGCTCGGCACCGGCACCGAGAACCACGATGCGAACATCCTGACGGTCATGCTCTGTGACCGCTTCGCTCACGGCCGCATAGTTCTCAGACAACCCAACATCCTGAAGTTTCCAAACCTGAGGATCGAATCCCACGCCCCGAAGGTCGCTGATGGCCTGCACGATGAGTGCGGGACGCCGCTCACGCTCCCAAGTCGCGCCACCATCGTCACCCAGGTCCTCCGGCCGCGGTAGCACCTGGAGCTCGAGCAGGAAGGCAACGCCCGATCGTGGCTGCCATTCTGCGAGTTCCCTTGTGCGCTCGAGCTGTTCAGCTGCGTTCTCAGCCTCGGGGTTGTAGCCGATGAGGCAGGCAGCCATCTCCGGGTCAACACTTCGAACGTGCTCATCGATTCGGCCAGGGTGCTGGAGAGTGAACGGTCCGACCTCTCCGGTGTCGACTGGCAGGATGCGAGCCACGCCTGACCGCTGAGCCTTTGCAAGAGCGGGGGCCCCGAGCTCGTCGTCCATGAGAACAGCAGACGAGCGCGCGGGAACACCTGCGTCAATCGCGAGGAGAAGCCCATCGACCACTGCCTCCTTGGCTGCCGCGGCGAAGGAATCTGCATCGGCGTAGCCCGCGGTCTGATGCTGGACCCAGAGACCGCGCAAGATGTCACGGTGGTCGCACGGAAGAACATAAAGGCGCTCTTGCAAAGAGAACACGACACTCCTCAGAAAGCGAAGGTTATACGCGTAACTATAGGGACTGCTGCTATGTCAGGTCAAGGAAAGGCAGGGGGTCTACCGCGGGCCATTTGCTGGCTGGCAGGCCTAGGCAGGCGTAAGGAGACGTGCGCCTCGATCCAGGAGGCCCTGGATGTAGAGACCTCGTGCCGAGTTCAAAGGGCTGTCGCCCCGTCGGATGGTTTGGGCGAAGTCCGCTGCGATCGCGGTGAAGTTCTCGGGGAGATTGGAGTCGTTTGCGTCAAACGAGATAGCCCCGCGAGTCGTGAACACGTCCACCCCCGCAACCATGGGTGTCACGTCGACGTTGGCACAGATGGACACGTCGCTGTATCGCCCACCTTCGTGCGTCAGCAGCAAACCAGTCCAGCCGCGGGGATCCCCGTGTGCCTGCATGTCGACGATGGGACCGAGAGCCGCATCCAGAAAGTCCAGGAGATGCGGTGCGAGATCCATGTAGCCGCCCTGCTGCATTCTCCACGGAGTGGCGTACTGGCCACCCAGCAGGGAACCAAGGATGAAGCTTCCTCTTGCACCAATCACGTCCGACCGTGACGCCTCCTCCAGGAGTCGGCGCGCCGAGGCCGAGTATCGCCACGTGAACATCATCTGGCTCGGAACGCCAGCGGCCACGACCGCTCGATGCAAGACCTCGGCTGAAGCCAGATCAAGGCCCAGCGGCTTCTCCAGCAAGAGAGCCTTGCCGGCCGCTGCCGCCTTGGGCGCCAACTCTGCTTGGACGTCTGGCGGGACCGAGAAGGCGACAGCGTCGCTGCTGTTCAGTAGCTCTTCGAAGCTTGCGAACGACCGCACGTTGTGTTTGGCCGCCAGCTCGGCCGCCGCCTCAGCACGACGCGCCCACACGCCGGACAGGCAGAGATCCGGGCCGGCCGACAGCATCGGGGCATGACGAAAGTGAGCCCATGGCCCAGCGCCGACAAGGCCTACGCGGATCGGATCCGTCCGCTCCTCCGATGCGCTCATTCCCTTGCCTTTCAGTCACGTGCGGTGTTGAGTTAATGGAATAACTGGACGTCAGCATGCCAGATGTAGGCCGCCGCCGTCACGAAGGCAGATTCGCCAACGACAGATGGTCAAGGCTCCCGGAGGGAGACAGCCGTTGGCTCCCACATCCATGTTCGATCCTTCATGGACAGCGACAGCGATGGCCCGGGTGACCTGCCAGGCGTATCCGCACGTCCGGATCACCTTGGAGACCGGGGGGTCAACCCGATGTGCCGCACCTCGTGAAGACCGCTCCCGGAAATGTCCCGGCTTTCGCATCAAGGCCCCGAGCTACGTACGGAATGCGTAGGCCGATCGCCACGCGAGATGCCAGGCCACCTCACCGTCGTGAAACCTATCCAGCACAATGGCAGAGGCTTCTGCAGGAGATCGCAAGGGGACGCCCGCAAGCGGACACTCGACTTTGCTACTGTTCGCGACTCCACTTCCACTACGGATCGTCCGGCACGTTCCTGCCGGTGAAGGGAATCCCATCATGACCAAGCAGGTGCGTTACGAAGACGTCAGCCTCGTGTATCCCGGCGGCACCGAGCCCGCCGTCTCCCATCTCGACCTCACCATCGCCGAGGGCGAGTTCCTCGTACTTGTTGGGCCCTCCGGCTGCGGCAAGTCGACATCCTTGCGCATGTTGGCTGGACTTGAGCCGATCTCCAGCGGCACGATCTACATTGGTGACCGCGATGTCACGCATGTCCCGGCAAAGGACCGGGACATCGCGATGGTGTTCCAGAACTACGCCCTCTATCCCCACATGTCGGTGGCAGAGAACATGGCGTTCGCGCTCAAGATCCAGAAGGTCTCCAAGGACGAGATCAACCGCCGGGTCAAGGAGGCCGCGGCATTGCTGGATCTCGCCGACTACCTCGACCGCAAGCCGAAGGCACTTTCGGGCGGTCAGCGACAGCGCGTTGCCATGGGCCGGGCGATTGTCCGCGAGCCCGAGGTGTTTCTCATGGACGAGCCGCTGTCCAACCTCGACGCCAAGCTCCGTGTGCAGACCCGCACCCAGATTGCCGCTCTTCAGCGCCGGCTGGGCACCACAACCGTCTACGTCACCCACGACCAGGTCGAGGCAATGACGATGGGCGACCGTGT